>DATASX010000097.1 GCA_036269075.1 Sporichthyaceae bacterium | reverse complement strand
CGGGACCTCGTCCCGTCCCAGGATCGCACGCAGCAGCCCGGCGAGTTCACCCTCGGTGTCGGTAGGTGCGGCCGTCAGGAGGCTTGGGCCGGCCAACTCCAATGCCGAGTCGCCGCCGCTTGCCGAGGCCACGCGCCACCGTCCGTTCACCACTGGGCGCCGATTCGGGATTGTCGGGCTCCCGGGGAACCATGATCCCCGGTTTCACGTGTGGTAAGTCGACCATCTGGGTTAGCCATTGGATAACCTCGGCGATTCACTGCGCTGATACAGCCGTTGCATCCCGGTGGACGCGAAATGTCGCCGGACAACGTCGGCCGTAGACCGAAAGGTCCGACTCCACGAGATCTTTGCTTGCCTCCGGTACGGGCTTGGCGCAAACCGGTGGCAGGTTTTCCGCAAGTCAGGTCGGACGGACGCCCAACGGGATCGGAAGCGCGGTGTCGGCCGGGGCGAAGAAGTCGTTTCCCTTGTCGTCGACGACGATGAATGCCGGGAAATTCTCGACCTCGATCCGCCAGACCGCCTCCATGCCGAGTTCGGCGTACTCGAGGACCTCGACCTTCTTGATGCAGTCCTGCGCCAGCCGGGCGGCCGGGCCGCCGATCGAGCCGAGGTAGAACCCGCCGTGCTTGGCGCACGCGTCGGTGACCGCCTTGGACCGGTTGCCCTTGGCCAACATGATCATCGAGCCGCCGAGCGACTGGAACAGGTCGACGTAGGAGTCCATGCGCCCGGCGGTCGTTGGCCCGAACGAGCCGGTGGCGAATCCCTCCGGGGTCTTGGCCGGACCGGCATAGTAGACGGCGTTGTCCTTCAGGTACTGGGGCATTCCCTCGCCCGCGTCCAGCAGCTCCTTGATCTTCGCGTGGGCGATGTCGCGGGCAACGACCAGCGAGCCGGTCAGCGCGAGCCGGGTCTTGACCGGGTACCTGGACAGTTCGGCCAGCACTTCGGACATCGGCCGGTCCAGGTCGATGTGCACGGCGGTGTCAGGCAACTGACTGTCCGTCACCTCCGGTAGGTAACGGGCCGGATCGCGTTCCAACTCCTCCAGGTAGATGCCCGAAGGCGTTATCTTGCCGAGCATCTGACGGTCTGCCGAGCAACTGACCGCCATCGCGATCGGGCACGAGGCACCGTGGCGGGGGAGCCGGATCACCCGCACGTCGTGGCAGAAGTACTTGCCGCCGAACTGGGCCCCGATGCCGTTGGCCCGGGTCAGTTCCAGCACCTTGGCCTCGAACTCGACGTCGCGGAACGCGTGGCCGAGCATCGAACCGGTCGGCGGCAACGTGTCGAGGTACTTGGCCGAGGCATACTTCGCGGTCTTGAGCGCGAACTCCGCGCTGGTGCCGCCGATCACGATTGCCAGATGGTACGGCGGGCAGGCCGCGGTGCCCAGGCCACGGATCTTCGCATCCAGCCAGGCCAGCATCGACTTCTCGTTCAGCAGGGCCTTGGTCTCCTGGAAGATCAGCGATTTGTTGGCCGAGCCGCCGCCCTTGGCCATGAACAGGAACTTGTACTGCTGGGAATGCGCCGGGTCGTCGTCGAGGTAGACCTCGATCTGGGCCGGCAGGTTGTTGCCGGTGTTTCGCTCGTCCCACAACGTGACCGGGGCCAGTTGCGAGTAGCGCAGGTTGAGCTTCGTGTACGCGTCGTAGACGCCGCGGGAGATCGATTCGCCGTCGCCGCCGCCGGTGAGCACCCGCTCGCCGCGCTTGGCCATGATCACCGCGGTGCCCGTGTCCTGACACATCGGCAGCACGCCGCCGGCCGCGATGTTGGCGTTCTCGAGCAGATCGCGGGCCACGAAGCGGTCGTTCTCGGACGCCTCCCGATCATCGATGATCGAGCGCAGCTGGGCCAGGTGGGCCGGGCGCAGGAAGTGCGCGATGTCGTGCATGGCCTCGGCCGCGATCAGCCCCAGGGCCTCGGGGGCCACCGTGAGGAACTCCTGCCCGCCGTGGGAGACGACCTCGATGCCGGCGCCGCCCAGCGACCGGTACGTCGTGGTGTCCGGGCCGATCGGCAGCAGATCGGTGTAGGCGAACTCGGGCATGGCGGTGTCCTCGGTCGGGAGGCGCGTCGGGGGCGCGCCGGGGATGAGGTCAGTCGAAGTCGACCAGGGAGTAACTGCGCAGCTTCTCGAGGCGGTGCTTGCTCTCGATGAGCCGGGTCGTGCCGCTCTTGGAACGCATCACCAGCGAGTGCGTGGTGGCACTGCCGGCCCGGTAGCGCACCCCGCGCAGCAGTTCGCCGTCGGTGATGCCGGTGGCGACGAAGAAGGCGTTGTCGCCGCGGACGAGTTCGTCGGTGGACAGCACCACGTCGAGGTCGAGGCCCGCGTCGATCGCCTTCTGCCGCTCGTCGTCGTCGCGCGGCCACAGCTTGCCCTGGATCATGCCGCCGATGCACTTGATCGCGCAGGCCGCGATGATCCCCTCCGGAGTTCCGCCGATCCCGAGCAGCAGGTCGCAACCGGTGCCCTCGGAGGCCGCCATGATCGCCCCGGCCACGTCGCCGTCGGTGAGGAACCGGATCCGGGCGCCGGTGGCCCGGATCTCCGCGGCGAGGTCCTGATGCCGGTCCCGGTCGAGCAGGACCACGCAGACGTCGTGCACGTCGGAGTTCTTGGCCTTCGCGACCCGGCGGATGTTCTCGGCCACCGGCAGTCTGATGTCGACGCTGTCGGCCGCCTCCGGCCCGGTGACCAGCTTGTCCATGTAGAAGACCGCCGACGGGTCGTACATGCTGCCGCGCTCGGCCACGGCCAGCACCGACAACGCGTTGTTCATGCCCATCGCGGTCAGCCGCGTGCCGTCGATCGGGTCGACCGCCACGTCGCACTCGGGGCCCGAGCCGTCGCCGACCCGTTCGCCGTTGAACAGCATCGGGGCCTCGTCCTTCTCGCCCTCCCCGATGACCACGACGCCGTTCATCGCGACGGTGCCGATCAGGTGCCGCATCGCGTTGACCGCGACGCCGTCGGCGCCGTTCTTGTCACCCCGGCCGATCCACCGCCCCGCCGCCATGGCGGCTGCCTCGGTGACCCGGACGAGTTCCAGCGCGAGGTTCCGGTCCGGGGCCTCCGGGTGGACCTCGAGCTCGGCTGGGATGCGCGAGTCCCGGCTAATTCCGTCCATGGTCGACCTCCTGGCGTCCGTCGCCTTGCAGTACTGCGTCCACCCGGGCCCGGGCGCCGTCGAGTCGGGCGCGACACACGGCTGCCAACGACTCACCGCGCTCCCAGAGCGCCAGCGACTCCTCCAGCGTGAGGTTGCCCGCCTCGAGCTTGGCGACCACCTCCGCCAGCGCGTCCCGCGCGGCCTCGTAGGCCAGTCCGCCCTCGCCGGCCTCGGGTTGCTCCTCGGGCGCTGCGGCCGGTTCGGGAGCGCCGTCGACCGAATCCGTCCCGGACTTCGCGGGACCTCCCGCACCTGCGCGCGCCACTCCTCCACCTTACTGATGAGCTCGGAAGCAGCCCGATTCCGAAGCGTTTGTGATCAGCAGTTCGGGCCGCTGACGAGCTCAGTCAGTAAGAATGTGCGCAGTATGGTGACCCGATGCGCCCTGTTCGTCGTGCCACCGTCGCCGATGCGCCGGAACTCACCCGGTTGCGTGAGCTGTTGCTCGAGGCCATGGGGCAGGACGTCTCCGAGCCCACCTGGCGGGACGCGGCCCGGACCGCCTTCGCCGACCGGCTGGCCCCGGGCCGGGACCTGACCGCGTTCGTGATCGACGGTGAGGACGGCACGTTGGCCGCGAGCGCCGTCGGCACCGTGTTCGACTCGTTGCCCGGACCGAACCGGCCCGACGGGCGGACGGGATGGCTGCTCAACCTGGCGACCGCCCCGGACTACCGGGGCCGCGGCTACGGCCGGGCGACCTGCGCCGCGCTGCTGGACTGGTTCCACGGGCAGGGCGTGCGCCGGGTGGAGATGCACGCCTCGCCGGCCGGGGAGGCCTTGGCCAAGTCGTTGGGCTTCACCGAGCCGACGTCGGTCGCGCTCACCTGGGCGGAGCAGCGCCGGCTCTGACCGGCAGTGAGCCGCCGGCCAGCCGGATGCGCAGCGGGTCGTCGACGGCGACCTCGGCCGGGCTGCGCAGCACGCCGCCGTCGGCCTTGGTGACCACGGCGTAGCCGCGGTCCAGCGTCGCGGCCGGCGACAACGCCCGAACCTGCTGCTGCCGGTGCCGCAACTCGTCCTCGGCGCGTTCGATCCGGTGCGTCAGGCAGCGGCGGGCCCGGTCGGCCAGGGCCGCCACCGCCGCCTCGGCCGCGGCGAGCCGGTGGGTCGGATCGGCCAGCGAGGGTCGACCGGACAACGCCGCCAGGCGCGCTGCCTCCCGGTCCAACCGGCCCAGCATCGCCCGCCGGGTCCGGGCGCACAGCGCGTCGACCAGCACGATCTGCTCGCCGAGGTCGGGCACGATCAGCTTCGCCGCGTCGGTCGGGGTGGAGGCGCGTACGTCGGCGACCGCGTCGAGCAGTGGGCTGTCCTGCTCGTGGCCGATCGCGCTGACCACCGGGGTGCGGCAGGCCGACACCGCGCGCACCAGGGTCTCGTCGGAGAACGGCAACAGGTCCTCCACCGAGCCGCCGCCGCGGGCGATCACGATCACGTCGACGTCGGGGTCCGCGTCGAGCTTGTCCAACGCGGCGACGATCTCGGTCACCGCGTACGGGCCCTGCACCGGCACCTCACGGACGTCGAAGTCCACCCGCGGCCAGCGGCGCCGGGCGTTGTCGACGACGTCGCGCTCGGCGGCGCCGGCCCGGCCGCAGATCAGCCCGACCCGGTGCGGCAGGAACGGCAACCGGCGCTTGCGGCTCACGTCGAACAGGCCCTCGGCGGCCAGCAGCCGACGTAGCTGCTCGAGCCGGGCCAGCAGGTCGCCGACGCCGACCGGGCGGATCGCCTCGGCGAGAAGAGAGATGGCGCCGCGCGGCACGTAGAACGTAGGCCGGCCGAACACCACGACCCGGGCACCCTCGGCTATCGGTGGGACCACCGACTCCAGCACCGTCCGCGAACAGGTGACCTGGACCGAGACGTCGGCGATCGGGTCGCGCAGCGTCAGGAACATCGTCGAGGAGCCCGGCCGCCGGGTCAGCTGGGCGACCTGGCCCTCCACCCACACCTTGCCCAACCGCGCCACCCATTGCCCGATCAGGTGCGCGACCGTGCGCACCGGGATCGGCGTCTCGGGGGTGGTCTGCAGTGCCACAGGCCGAGGTTAGTCGTGACCGCCCGCCCCGCCGAGGTGACCGCACCCCGTGCGGTCGGTGAGAATGGACGACGACGCGTCAACAGCCGAGGCCGTCGGGATGAGGAGTGCTTCGTGGCAGTGGAACGGATGCTTCCCACCAGTGAGGCCAAGGACCTGCTCGCGCTGGTGGTCGAGATCGCCGACAAGGAACTCGGCACTCGGGTCGAGTCGCACGAACGGTCCGAGCTGTACCCCGAGGGGCTGTTCGGGCTGCTGGCCGACGCCGGTCTGCTCGGCCTGGCCTACCCCGAGGAGTGGGGCGGCGGCGGGCAGCCGTACGAGGTGTACCTGCAGGTCCTGGAGGAGTTCGCGGCGCGCTGGGCGGCGGTCGCGGTCGCGGTCAGCGTGCACACGCTGGCCACCCACCCGATGGCGAACTTCGGCACGACCCGGCAGAAGGAACGCTGGCTGGCGAACATGACGGCCGGTCAGATCATCGGTGGCTACAGTCTTTCGGAGCCGCAGGCCGGTTCCGACGCCGCGGCGCTGGTGTGCAAGGCGGAGCGGACCGACGACGGCTTCCGCATCACCGGGACCAAGTCCTGGATCACCCACGGCGGGCGGGCCGACTTCTACGCGCTGTTCGTCCGCACCGGCGAGGGCTCGAAGGGGATCTCCTGCTTCCACGGCCCGGGCTGGGCCAACAACCTGTCCTTCGGCCGTCCCGAGCAGAAGATGGGCCTGCACGCGATCCCGACCACGACCGCTTTCTACGACGGGGTCGAGGTCGACGAGGACCGCCTGCTCGGGGCCGAGGGCCAGGGCCTGGAGATCGCGTTCTCCGCGCTCGACGCCGGCCGGTTGGGCATCGCCGCGATCGCCACCGGCCTGGCCCAGGCGGCGTTGGACGTCGCGGTGGAGTACGCCAACGAGCGGACGACCTTCGGCAAGAAGATCATCGACCACCAGGGCCTGGGTTTCCTGCTGGCGGACATGGCCGCCGCGGTCGACTCGGCCCGGGCCACCTACCTCGACGCGGCCCGCCGGCGCGACGCCGGCCTGCCGTACAGCCGTAATGCCAGTGTCGCGAAGCTGATCTGCACCGACGCGGCGATGAAGGTGACCACCGACGCGGTCCAGGTCCTCGGCGGCTACGGCTACACCCGGGACTTCCCGGTGGAGCGGTTCATGCGCGAGGCCAAGATCATGCAGATCTTCGAGGGCACCAACCAGGTTCAGCGGCTGGTGATCAGCCGGCACCTGGCCAAGGGCAAGTAGCCGGTTCGGGCCGGCGGTCGCGAGCCGGGCCGTCTGCCGGTTCCCGTCGGGTCAGCGGGGGAACGGACCGGGACGCGGAGGCGCCGGGAGCAGCGGCCGTGGCGGGCGCGGGGCCCGGGGGCCGTGGTGGTCGCGCGGTAGCAACGGGCTCGGGGTGGCCGAGGGCAGCGGCACCGGGTGCGCCGGCGGCTCGTCGGCCGGGGGTTCGGTGTAGGCCCGCTCGCCGACCGTGATCGAGCCGACCGCGTGCATGTTCAGGTTCGCCTCGAAGCGGTACACGCCACGCTGCGTGAACGTGAACCGGAACGACTCGCCGTTCTTCAACGGGTGCTCACCGGTGCCGAACTTGCGCGGCCCCTCCGTGGAGTGGACGTCGTGCGGGGCGTCGTCGGTGTTGGTCCAGACGACTGTGGTACCCGGGAACACCCCGATGTCGGCCGGGACGAAGCGCGAGTCGGCAATCAGGATGTTGCGCCCCGTGATCGAGTTCGCCCCCGAGGCGTGGGTCGCCGCGGTCAGGCTGAGGCCGAGCGCGACGGCCGTCCCGGCGATTGCGGCTCGACGTGCCCGCACGCGCGTCCCTGAGCTCATCCGACACCTCGCTGCTGGCTGACAAATCGCTCGCAACGGTATTTCCGGGCGCCGGGCAGGGGGCTTCGACGCGCCGGACGTCGGCAAAAAGCGCTGGACAGTGCGGCGTCAGTCGGACTTGGTCGGCGGCCGCCGCAGCTCCCGGGGCGGGGCGAACTGGATGGTCTCGGTGGCCGCGCTGACCACCTCGACGTCGGCGTAGCCGCGGGCGGCCAGGTGCGCCAGCAAGTCGCTCACCAGGATCTCCGGCACCGAGGCGCCGCTGGAGACCCCGATCGTGGCGACCCCGTCGAGCCAGGCTTCCTCGACCTGCGTGGCCCGGTCGACCAGGTAGGCCGCCTGCGCGCCGTACTCGCGGGCGACCTCGACCAGACGCACCGAGTTGGACGAGTTCCGCGACCCGACCACGATCACCAGGTCGGCCCGGGGCGCGAGGGCCTTCACGGCCTCCTGGCGATTCTGCGTGGCGTAGCAGATGTCGTCGCTGGGCGGGTCGAGCAGCGCGGGGAAGCGCTCCCGCAGCTTGGCGACCGTGGCCACGGTCTCGTCCACCGACAGGGTGGTCTGCGAGAGCCAGGCCACCCGGTTCGGGTCTCGGACCTTCACCCGGCCGACCTCGTCCGGGCCGTCGACGAGGTGGATATGTTTCGGGGCCTCGCCGGTGGTGCCGATGACCTCCTCGTGGCCCTCGTGGCCGATCAGGAGGATGTCGTAGTCGTCGGCCGCGAAGCGCCGGGCCTCGTTGTGCACCTTGGTGACCAGCGGGCAGGTCGCGTCGATGGTCTGCAGCGAGCGGGCGGCGGCCTCGTCGTGCACCACCGGCGCGACGCCGTGCGCGGAGAACACCACGACCGACCCCTCAGGGACCTCCTCGGTCTCCTCGACGAAGATCGCCCCGCGCTCGCGCAAGGTGGCGACCACGTGCTGGTTGTGCACGATCTCCTTGCGCACATAGACCGGCGCCCCGTGGATCTCCAACGCGCGCTCGACGGCCTGCACCGCACGGTCGACCCCGGCGCAGTATCCGCGTGGGGAGGCCAGCAGCACTTTGCGTTCGGTCAGCGGAGCATCCACATCAGCCATCGTAGGTGCCCGCCGGCGTCGTCCCGTCGCTCACCCAGCTGCCGCCCCCGGCCCGTCGGCCTCGCCCGCGCCCGCCCACTGCGCCCCGTACCCGACGCGGCCGGCGAGCAGTTCCACGGCACCCAGCGGCCGCGGTGTCACGTCGACCGGACGCGGTCCGGGCATCCGGTCGGCGACGATTCCGAGCCCGGACAGCCGCCGGGCGGTGACCAGCACTCGGGCCTCCAGCGAGCCCACGGCGGCGTTGTAGTCGCCCACCGACCGGGTCAGCGACCGCCCCAGTCGGTCGAAGTGCTCACCGAGGGTGGCCAGCCGCCCGTACAGCTCCCGACCCACGTCGAACACCTCCCGGGCGTTGCTCGTCAACGCCTCGTGCTGCCAACCCAGGGCGACCGTGCGCAGCATCGCCACCAGGGTCGTCGGGGTGGCGATCAGCACCTGGCGGGTCAGCGCGTGCTCCAGCAACTGCGGGTCGTGCTCCAACGCCGGGGCCAGGAACGCCTCGCCGGGCAGGAACAGCACCACGAACTCCGGGCTGTCGCCCGCGGCCGTCCAGTACTCCTTGGCCGCCAGCGAGTCGACGTGGCTGCGCAGGTGCCGGGCGTGGGCCCGCAACCGCTCCGCCCGGGCCGCCTCGCCGGGTGTCTCGACCGCCTCCAGGTAGGCCGCCAGCGACACCTTCGCATCGACCACGACGTTGCGCCCACCGGCCAGCCGCACCACCAGGTCGGGACGCAGCCCTCCGTCAGCGCCGTCCAGGCGGACCTGCTCCTCGAAATCGCACCGGGACTCCATCCCGGCCAGCTCCACCACCCGACGCAGTTGCAGCTCGCCCCAGCGTCCGCGGGTCTGCGGCGCCCGCAGGGCGTTGGCCAACGCCGCGGTTTCCGCCGTCAACGCCGCTGAGGCGGCCCGGACCATGCCGACCTGCTCGGTCAGCGCGCTGTAGGCACCCACCCGGGCGTTCTCCAGGTCGTGCAGCCGGTCCTCGACGCGGTCCAGGCAGTCGCGCAGCGGCGCGACCACCCCGACCAGCCCGGCAGTGGCGGCCGACTCGGCGCCGCCCGCCCGGCGCTCGGCGGCCAGGCTCGCCTCCAGCGCCGCGACGCGCGCGGCGCCCGGGGCACGACCCAGGGCCAAGCCGATGACCAGCGCGATCAGGATCAGCAGTGCACAGGTGGTGTTCACGACGCCGACGTTGCCGGCCCGGTCCGACAATTCGGATGAACTGAGCCACGCGCGCGACGTAAGGAGCACGTGTGGCCAGGAGTCCGAAAAATGCGCATTTCGGTCGAGGCGTTGCTCCGGTCGGGTCAGCCCCCTGGCCACAGGTCCCGCAGGCGAGTTCGATGCGAGCAGCGGAGGAGGTTGCGGCATGACGGCGGCGGCACGGCGGGTGCGACTGACCGCGGTCGCGGCCGCGCTCGCGCTGTTACCGGCGGCCGGGTCGGCCGGGGCGGCGCGGAGCCGGCCACTGCCGACCGTGATGGTCGCCCTCGGCGACTCGATCAGCCGCGGCTTCGACTCCTGCGGGTTCTACGTGGACTGCCCGGAGCGCTCGTGGAGCACCGGGGTGGACGACCGGGTGGACAGCCAGCGGGCACGCCTGACGGCGGCCGGCGCCAAGTTGGCCGCCACGAATCTGGCGCACACCGGCGCCACCGTCGCGGCGTTGGCCGACCAGGTCGCCGGCGCGGTCGCCGACCACGCCGACTACGTGACGCTCGAAATCGGTGCCAATGACGCCTGCTCGACGGACGTCGCATCGATGACCCCGGTCGCGGACTACCGGTCCCGACTGCGAGGCGCCCTGGACAAGCTGCACGACGGCCTGCCGCAGGCCCGCATGTTCATCGCCAGCGTCCCGGACCTGTTCCGGTTGTGGCAGGTCGGGCACGGGAACAGGCTGGCTCGCTTCGCCTGGTCGCACGGGCACATCTGCCAGTCGATGCTGGCGGCCCCGGAGTCGACCGCGGCGGGCGACGTCACCCGTCGCGAGGCGGTCCGGACCCGGGTCGAGGCCTACAACGCCGAACTCGCCGCGGCCTGCGAGGACTACGGGTCGGCCTGCCGCTACGACAAGGGCGCGGTGTTCGACACCCCGTTCACCGCCGACCAGATCAGCAAGTGGGACTGGTTCCACCCCAACGTGAACGGCCAGCACGAGTTGGCCGCCGTGACGTGGCGGGCGGGTTTCTTCGACTGAAGCGACTGCGACGAGCGAGGAGCACGAGCGACCTGTCGCCACTGACCTACGATGGCCCCTCGTGACGCTCACCATCGGAATCGTCGGTCTGCCCAACGTGGGCAAGTCCACCCTGTTCAACGCGCTGACCCGCAACGACGTGCTCGCGGCGAACTACCCGTTCGCGACCATCGAGCCCAACGTCGGCGTGGTCGGGGTGCCGGACCCGCGGCTGGGGCGGCTGGCCGAGTTGTACGACTCGGTGAAGATCGTGCCGGCGACGGTGAGCTTCGTCGACATCGCCGGGATCGTCAAGGGCGCCTCGGAGGGTGCCGGGCTGGGCAACAAGTTCCTGTCCCACATCCGGGAGTGCGAAGCGATCTGCCAGGTGATCCGGGTCTTCGCCGACCCGGACGTGGTGCACGTCGACGGTCAGGTGGCGCCCAAGTCCGACCTGGAGACCATCAACACCGAGCTGATCCTGGCCGACCTGCAGACGCTGGAGAAGGTGCTGCCCCGGCTGGAGAAGGAATCGCGGCTTTCGAAGGACCTCGCCAAGGGCAACGCCGCGACTCTCGCCGCGGCCAAGGAGGCCGGCGAGATCCTCAACTCCGGTCGGACCCTGTTCTCCGCCGGCCTCGACGTCGCTCCGCTGCGTGACCTGCACCTGATGACGGCGAAGCCGTTCATCTACGTGTTCAACCTCGACGCCGACGAGCTCGGCGACGCAACCCTGGCCGCCGAACTGCGGGCGTTGGTCGCCCCGGCCGAGGCGATCCTGCTGGACGCCAAGATCGAGTCCGAGCTCGTCGAGCTCGACGAGGCCGAGGCACTCGAGCTGCTCCAGTCCACCGGACAGGAGGAATCCGGCCTGCACCAGTTGGCCCGGGTCGGCTTCGCCACCCTCGGCCTGGCCACCTATCTGACCGCCGGCCCGAAGGAGTCCCGCGCCTGGACCATCCGCGCCGGCTCCACCGCGCCCGAGGCCGCCGGTGTCATCCACACGGACTTCCAGCGCGGCTTCATCAAAGCCGAGGTGGTCGGCTTCGACGACCTGATGGCGGCCGGCTCGATCGTCGAGGCGCGGTCCAAGGGCCAGGTACGCATCGAGGGCAAGGATTACGTGATGCGCGACGGTGATGTCGTGGACTTCCGGTTCAACGTCTAGGAGCGCGCGGGTGTCTTACGTCGTCGATTTTCAGAGCGTCTCCACCGTCGGGCTGGAGTCCTCGCCGGTTGCCGAGGCGCTGGCCGGGCTGCGCGCCCACGAGGCGCGCTACTTCAAGAACAAGTACGACCTGGTGTTCACGACCGAGCCGGCCGCCAAGGCCAAGGCTCTGGTGGCCTATGTGGCCCGCGTGCTGAAGGAGGAGCGGGACATCATCATCGGCTCCAAGCCGCTGGAGGTGGCGTCCTTCGAGGTCGAGGGCATCCGCTGGACCTACGTCTTCTACGAGTCGGGCCTGTCGATCAACGTGCTCTACACACTGGAGGACGCGGGCAAGCGCGCCGTCGGGTTCAAGCTCTCCGACGGGATGGAGGTCCCGGCCGAGCTTGCCGAGAAGTTCAAGTTCGCCCGCCAGAGGTCCAAGCTGGCCGGCACGATCCGGGGCTCGTACTTCGTCATCAAGGGTGAGCACAGCCTCTAGTCACGCGACCCCTGGGCAGAGTTGTGACGCCTGGGGCGCGGCGCGCCGGAGCCGGTGTTGCTTGCGTGGCAACGTTGCCCGGTGGTGGCGTGGGCCGGGGATGGAACGGGCCGGGGATGGAACGGGCCGCCGGGGTGACGCGTCGAAGCCTCGAAGTCGATCAACCGTGGAGAACCCGTGAAGCCTGCCGTCGCGCGACTCGCCGCCCTCCTGATGGTTGGGCTTGCGCTCCTCGCCGCCTGCTCGGGCACGGGATCGTCCACGCGGTCCACCGTCCCCCCCACACCCACGACAAGCGCCGCGCCGAGCCCGACGGCAACCCCGACGGTGGCGCTCACCGGCCCCGCCGCCGCGTGCAAGACCGCGCTGACGCAGCAGTTCGACGCCGGCGCCGCCGCGGCGGACGCCGGCGAGAAGCCGGCCGATCCGGTCGAACCGTCGGCCTGCAAGGGCGTCGACAAGGCCAAGATCAAGTCCTGGACGGATGCCATGGCGCAGGCGTGGATCCAGCAACACCTGACCACCACCACGAACTGAGTCCTCAGGCGCTCCTGCGCTTGCGCGCCTGGCGGACGCACCCACTCGCCGGTGCCGCGGACGACTGATCGGTGGGAGCCGGGGTCTTCGCCGCGCCCTGCTTGGGCAGCAGCGCATTGACCAGCTGCTTGGCCAGCGGCGCCCAACGCGCGTAGGCGTCGGGGTAAGCGCTGCGCTGCACATCCTGCGCGGCCTTGGTAACCGGCAGGGTGCGCCACTCCGGCACCCGTTGCAGCGCGTCGAGGAAGCGCCGGGCCGCGTGTTTCGGGTTGAGTACCTGGGCGTCGGTTCCCCAGCCCATGGACGGGCGCTGCTGGAACAGCCCGAGGGAGTCGCGATCCCCGTAGTGCACATTGCGCAGCTTCGACTCCTGCAACGCGGTTGCGACCGCGATCACCGCCGCGCGCTGCGGGAGCTTCTGCGCCTGGACAACACCGATGATGGTGCGGGCGTTGCGGACCTGATTGGTCGTCAGATGCGTTGCCTTCGCGACCGATTGGACCTGCACCGCGGCGACGGCCTTCGGCTTCGGTGCCGCGATCACCGCATGTGCCCCGGACTGGGACGTCACGCCGGCGACCGGCACGACACTCACCGCGAGCGCGACGGCAACCGCCGTCGACCTGCGCATTCCCTTCATGACCACGTCCTCCTGGTATCCGACGCTGCGTCAGATTCCCGATCGGAAATCGCGGCGTGAAACCAGTGTTACTGGAGTGGCTGATGTTGTGCAGGGGAATAGGAAAGTTCGTTGCGGATACGCAGGAACGGAATAGTTCGGGCGGTCAATTTGTGGCGATTTCGGCTAATTCCGTCGTCAGGACCCGCAGTACCTCGGCCTGTTTGAGCAGGAACGCGGACTCGTCCAGTTTCTTGCGGCGCAGCCAGGCGGTGACCTCGGTGTTGCATTTGCTCGCGTTGCACGAGCGGCACGCCGGGACCACGTTGGTCAGCGTGTAGCGACCGCCGACGGAGATCGGGAGCGCGCAGTCCTTCTGGAGTTGCCTCTCCTGCGCGTGGCAGTACGCACAGCCGCCCCAGGCGGCCTTCAGCGCCGCCCACTGGGCATCGGTCAGGTCGTGCTCGACCTTGGCCATCCGACGTTTACGCCGTCGGGCGTGCACCGCGGTTCGGCTCCGGGAGACCACGGCGCGAGCGTAAGGCGCGCGACGCCGGTTTCCGTCGAACGACATTCCGGCGCCACCTGCGCGAATGGGCCGGGCAGGCACCAGAATCAGGCCCGTGCCGAATGTCGAGAGCGGGACCGACCCGGTGGTCATCCACACCGACGGCGGTTGCGCGCCGAATCCCGGGCCGGGCGGCTGGGGCGCGGTGCTGCGGTACGGGGAGCACGTCCGTGAGCTCTGCGGTGGCGAGCCGGGGACCACGACCAACAACCGGATGGAGCTCACCGCGCCGATCATGGCGCTGGAGGCCCTGACGCGGCCGGTGGTCGTCGACCTCTACACGGACAGCACCTACGTCCGGAACGGCATCACCAAATGGGTCCTGGGCTGGCAGCGCAACGGGTGGCTGACTTCGGACAAGAAGCCGGTCAAGAACGTCGACCTGTGGCAGCGGCTCCAGACGGCGTGCGCCCGGCACGAGGTGCGCTGGCACTGGGTCAAGGGTCACGACGGCGTCGCCGACAACGAACTCGCAGACTCCCTGGCTACCCGCGGAATCATCGAGGCGACACAGTCCCCGACAGCACCGGCCGGTCCGGCGTGACGCACCCTCAGATCGCCGTCGTCGGCCCGGGCGACGCGCAGGCGCGAGAGCTTCAGTTGGCTTGCGGCGTCGGCCGGTTGCTCGCCGAGCGTGGCGCCGTCGTGGTGACCGGCGGCCTCGGCGGGGTCATGGCGGCGGTCTGCGAGGGAGTGTCGGTGGTGGGCGGGACCTCGATCGGGCTGCTGCCCGGGACCGACCGAGCGGCGGCCAACTCGTTCGTGAGCATCCCGGTGGCCACCGGCCTCGGTGAGGGCCGCAACGTGCTGGTCGTCCGGACGGCGGACGTGGTTGTCGCGATCGGCTGCAGTCCGGGGACGCTGAGCGAGATCGCGCTGGCCTCCTGCCAGGGCAAGCCGGTGGTGCTGCTGGCGAGCTACCCGGACGACCTGGTGCCGGGCTGCGTCACGGCGGCGACGCCGAGGGAAGCCGCGGACCTGGCGTTCGGCTTCCTCGCCGACCAGGCGGTCTGACCGGTCAGCGCCTGCGAAATAACCGGCGCCGCCGCACGGCGTCGGCCGGCGGACCGGCCGCGAGCAACTGCCGCACGTCCTGCGCCAACGCCCGCGCCTGGGCCTGTGGGCTGCGGTCGGACAGGTCCTTCCACGCCGCGACCGCGAACTCCGCCCTCCACCGCGCGCGCCCCGACTCGACCTCCAGCGCCACGGCGAACTCCGAGTTCACCGGCCCCGGCGCACGATGCAGCTGCCGGACCGCGACGTCGGAACCGGCGCCACCGTGAGCGGTGAGCAACGCGTCCAACTCGTCGAACACGGCCCCCGCGTAGCGGGACTCCTCATGGTGGGCCGGGGTCAAGTTCACCCGCCCATTGTGGTCGGGCCGGTCGGCTCACTTGTCGAACAGGTGGTGCCCGCAGCTGGGCCACGGGCTCGAGCCCTGCTGCTCGTAGAGCAGTTCGGCACGGTACCTCTGTTCGGCGACGGTCGCCTTGTTCGCCGGCCCGGTACCGCCCACCGAACGCCAGGTGCCGGCGCTGAACTGGTAGAGGCCGAAGTAGTTGCCGGCGCCGCCGTTCGTCGACTTCGGGTCGCCACCGGACTCGCACTGCGCCAAGGCCGTCCAGTTCAGCTTGGCGGCGGCGAGGACCGGAAAGGTGGTCCGCCTGGGCTTGAGCATGGGATGGACAGCTGACCGCGACGCGGGAGCCGCCGTGGGCCGGGGGGTCGGGGTCGTCGACGGCGCCGGGATCGCCGGTGCCGGGGTCTTCGGCGCGGCGGTCGACTCAACCGGGGGCGCCGAGGCCGACGCAGCCTGCCGCATGGCCGACCCGACAGGGCCCGCGAGGCTCGCCGTCACCGCCCCGGCGACCGCGATTCCGGCCAGGGTCCAGTTCCGCCCCCGGCCGCGGGCCGCCCGATGTCCGGGCTTTCGGTGCGTTGCCACAACTGTTTATCGCGGCGCTTCGGGTCTGAACCGGTGTACGGCCCGCAAAAGACCCGGCAAGACCTCTTGGGCCGAACAGTGTGGACAACCGCTGGTCAGCTGACCGGACGGCCCTCCAGGATTCCCTTCAACGCGGACAGATCGTCGCGCGCCCCGGCCTCGACGCCGCGGGCCTTCAGCGGCTCCAGGAGTCGACCCAGACCACCGGGTGAGCCCCGGCGGCGCACGGTCATCCGGGTGCCGGAGTCGGTGGCCGCCCAGGCGTAGGTCGTCTCCATCGGGAACGGACCTTGCTCGGTGCGGATGACCAGGCGTTCCCCGGGGGTGAACTCGGAGATCTCGTAGAGGCACTCCACCGGGCGCCCGCCGTGGCTGGCGGTGAACGCGAACTTCGACCCGACGGCTGCGCCGGCCGTGCCCTGCCACGCCGCCGCCGACACGTTGGCCCACCAGTGCACGGCATTGGTGGGGTCGGCCGCGTATTTCGCGACCACCGAGACGGGTCGGTCGATGGTGGTCTCAACCGTGACGTCGACCAATGCGACACCTCCCAAGTGGTACGTGTCCGACATTCTCGTCGGGTTGCTGTCGAACCGGCAACCAAGACACTCGAAGTGACCGGCAGTCAGATTTCCTCGGGACGGGCATGAGCAGCTACGTGTACGCCACCGCGCGGGAGCGGGAACGGGAGTGTCTCGACGCGGTCGAGGCCGCCTTCGACATCACCAGTCGGGCCCTGCTCGAGCGCCTCGGGTTGCCGGCCGGGAGCACCTGCGTCGAGGTCGGCGCGGGCGGCGGGAGCATGGCGTGCTGGTTGGCCGACCGCGTCGGGCCGGCCGGCGGGTGGTCGCCACCGACATCGACCTGACGTGGCTGGAGCGGCTGGGCCGCGACGACATCCAACTGCGGAACCACGACATCGCCACGGACGACCTGGAGGCCGAGGCGACCTCGAGGCGCAAACCGTTCTGACGAGGCGTCAGGCCGGCTGGGTGATCAGCTCGAACTCCGTCGGGTCCAGGGTTTTCACTGCCTTGCGGTACTGGGCCATGTAGCCGGGCCAGTTCGCCACGTTGCGGCCGCGGTCGAGGTACCAGGAGTCGCAGCCGCCGGTCCACGCGGTGTTGGCGAACTTCGCCTGCAGCGCCGCGTCGGAGGCGGCCTCGACCGACGGGCGGACGTCGAGCGCGGCCGCGCCGTGGCGGCGGAGGAGTTCCATCGCCTGCCGGACGTAGCGGACCTGCTGCTCGAGGTACCAGATGATGGAGCCGCCGGAGGTGTTCGTGTTCGGGCCGTAGAGCACGAACATCGACGGGAAGCCGGGTACCGTCATGCCCAGGTGCGCGTGAGCGCCGTCCTTCCACGCCTCGCGCAGGGTCAGTCCGCCCCGGCCGGTGATGGCCATCGGGAACATGAAGTCGTTGCTGGCGAAACCGGTCGCCCAGATCAGGGTGTCGCACCGGTGCAGCCGGCCGTCCGCGGTGCGCAGCCCGCCGGGCTCCGCCTCGACGATGCGGTCGGTGAGCAGCGAGACGTCCGGGCGGGTCAGCGTCGGCAGGAAATAACTGGAGAACAGCACTCGCTTGCAGCCGAACGGATAGTCCGGCATGGCATCGGCGAGCAACTCCGGCGTGGCGTCCCGCAGTTGGCGCCGCATGAACGCCCGGGAACGAGCGGCCAGCGCCGCCCCGAGGCTGTCGGGGTGCCGAATCGCCATCGTCAGCGATTCCCCGTAGTGGAAGAGGAAGTTCCGGCGGAACTCCTGCACCCCGGGGATCTTCTGGACCCCGTCGCGGATGAACCGGGGGTACGGGCTGTTGCGCCGCGGCAGGAACCAGTTGGCCGAGCGCTGGAACACGTTCAGATGGGCGGTGCGCGGGGCGATCGCCGGCACGAACTGCACCGCGCTGGCCCCGTTCCCGATCACGCTGACTCGCCGGCCGGTCAGATCGTGCGAGTGATCCCACCGGGCGGAGTGGAAGATGTGGCCGGCGAAGGACTCCAGGCCCGGAATGGGTGCGGTCCGGGGCTGGTTCAACTGTCCCGTCGCGACGAGCAGCGCGTCGGCGACCCAACTCCGGCCGTCCTGGGCCGTGGCCCGCCACGTGGCCGTGTCTGCGTCCCAATCCGCGGCCGTGACCTTGGTGCCGATGGAGACGAGCCGATCGACCCTCTGCTCCCTGGCCACACTTTGCAGGTACGCCAGGATGTCCGACCCCTGGGCGCACAGGTGCTTCCAGTTGTCACGCTGGGCGAAGGAGTACGAGTAGAGCGGACTGGGCACGTCGCAGGCGACCCCGGGATAGGTGTTGTGCAGCCACGTCCCGCCGATGGCCGGACCAGCCTCCAGGATGGTGATGTCGTCGAACCCGTGCTGCCGCAGTTCGACGGCCGCCGCGACGCCGCCGAACCCGGCGCCGATGATCACGATCCGCTGTGCGCGCCCGGGGCTGGTCATGGCGGCACGCTAAGCCCTGCGATGGTCGGACGGAACAACGCTCTCAGCCGACCAGTCGCGGCAGCAGTCCCTGCGCGCGTTCGGCCAGCCGGGCGCACGCGGTGTCCGGCCAGTCGGCGAAGACCAGCAGGGCCTGGGCGAACAATCCGTCGAACACCGCGTAGGCGGTGGCCGAGTCCGGGGGCGTGCCACCGGTCAACTCGGCGTAGCGGGAGACGACTCGCCAGATCATCCGCTCGAGCCCGGCGTCGATCTCGGCGACGTCGTCGTGGAAGAGCTCGGTGAACATCGACTGGTTGCGCAGGTCGTACCAGAGACGGTGCATCGGGGCGTCCTCGCGCAGGCTCGCGGCCATGGCGGCGCCGAAGTCCGCGGCCAGCGCCGGGCCGTCGAGCGCGGCCGCGACGATCGAGTCGTACCGGGTCATGCACTCGGCCTTCACCTGCCGCACCGAGTGCGTGATCAGGTCGACCTTGTCGGCGAAGTAGTAGTGCAGCACTCCGTGGGAGTAGTCGGTGCGGTCGGCGATCTCCCGCAGACTGGTGCGCGCGTAGCCGAGTTCGGCCAACGTGTCGCGTGCCGCGGCGGCCAGTTCGTCGCGCCGTGCGAGGAACTTCTCCGAGGCTTCCAGCGGTGCCGTCATGGTCACGCGCCCATGAAAGCAGGCGGGTGGTGAAATCCGCCAGAAACAATTTGGACGACTGTCCAAGAAGGTCTTGACGGTCGCGCCGTCCGAGGACTTGGCTGAGCGGACCGTTCCGCAGTAGCGCCAAGGAGGCCGCTCCATGACCGATTCCACGTTGCTTGCCGGTCGCCACGCGATGGTCACCGGAGGGGCCCAGGGCCTGGGTGCCGCCATGGCCCACGCACTGTCCGGCGCCGGTGCCGCCGTGGTGATCGCCGACGTCAATTCCGACCTCGGGAAGTCGACCGCGCAGGCAATCCGCGACGCGGGCGGCACGGCCGAGTTCGTTGAGCTCGACGTCACCAACGAGCAGGGCTGGGAGTCCGCTGTCGCCCAGACCATCTCGAGCATCGGCGGGTTCGACATCCTGGTCAACAACGCCGGCATCGAGCTGACCGGCCTGGTCATCGACATCGACCCGGCCGACGTCCGCCGCATGTGCGACGTGAACATCGTCGGCACTGCGCTGGGTTGCAAGCACGCGTTCCGCGCGATGCGCCCGGGCGGCGCGGCCGGTCAGGGCGGGGCGGTCATCAACGTCGCCTCGGTCGCCTCGCTGATCGCCTTCCCGTCGATCGCGGGTTACTCGTCCACGAAGTCGGCGGTGGACCGGTTCACTCGCGTTGCCGCCGTCGAGGCGGGCAAGCTCGGTCTCGGCGTGCGGGTCAACTGCATCGCACCGGGTCTGGTCCCCACCGCGATGGGCGCCAAGCTCGCTCAGGACATCGTCGACCTGGGCCTGGCCCCGGACATGAACGGCGCGATCGCCGGCGTCGTCGAGCAGACCCCGCTGGGCCGGCTGGGCACCCCGGAGGAGATGGCCGACGCCGTGGTGTTCCTCGCCTCGGACATGGCGCGCTTCATCACCGGCATCTCGCTTCCCGTGGAAGGTGGCATGGGCACCTGAGTCCTACCTGAGGCATCGTGAGGAGCACGAGCGAACATAGGCATCGTCAGTTTCCATCACTGGAGGACATACGGATGAGCAGCAAGCCTGTTGTGGTCTACGGCGCCTCCGGGTACACGGGCCGACTGATCTGTGAGTACCTGCGTGAACTGAACCTGCCGTTCGTGGCCGCCGGGCGCGACAAGGGTCGTCTGCAGGCCGGACTGGACACCGTGCCCGGCCTGGAGACCGCCGAGTACGAGATCGCCGAGGTCGCCCACAGCGTCGCGGAGCTCACCAAGTTGCTCGCCGGCGCCAAGGTGCTGTGCAACACCGTCGGGCCGTTCATGGAGTACGGCCCGGCCGCGGTCGAGGCCTGCTACAACGCCGGCGTCCACTACACCGACACCACCGGTGAGCAGGACTGGCTGATCTGGTGCAAGGAGAACTGGGGCGCGAAATTCGCCGAGAAGGGGCTGCTGCTCACCCCCGGCATCGCGCAGATGTACACGGTCGGCGAGATCGCGGCGAACTACGTGCTGGAGACGCCGGGCATCGACTCGCTCGACATGGCCGTGTTCTGGAAGGGCACGCCGACGGTCGCCTCCACCGCGACCATCGTGCAGAACGCGATCCTGTCGAAGGCCTACTACCTCGAGGAGAACAAGCTCGTCGAGTGGCCGGCCGACGTCGGTCTGTACGAGCTGACGGTGCCCGGCCAGCACGAATTGGGTCTGGCCCTGCCCTGGGGCGGAACGTCCAGCCCAATCTGGTTCCAGGACGACCCGCGGGTCAGCACCTGCAAGGTGCTCGGCGGCGTGATCGACCGGCGCTGATGCTCGGCGTCCCGCAGATCATCGCGGCGTTGCTGCCGGCTGTGGAGGGCAAGTCACTGGAGGAGACCCGTGCGATTCTGGCGCAGACGGCCGCGGGCATCCGCAGCGATTACCCGCCGCGGGAGAACCCGAGGGTCAACATCTCGATCGACTCGGTGCACGGCACCGGGCCGCTGGCCCGGGCGCACTGCGTCATCTACGGCAACTGCAACTACAAGCAGACCGGTCTGCTGCAGGCCTACGCGGCTCGGCAGTTGGCCGCCGGCGTGACCAGCAAGGTCGGCTTCGGCTCGGCCTGCCAGGCGTTCGGCCATCGGGAGTTGTTCGCGACCTTGAAGGCCTTCGGCCTGGTGAGCCAACCGGTCATCAGCGTCTCCTGACTGAACGACCAGCCGACGGGCGGGGACATCAGGTGATGTCCCCGCCCGTCGGCCGTCCAGCGAATATGACGCAGCGTCAGATTACCTGGTCGTGCGGCGAGCCGGCCCGTTGCTGCGGGATCGTCGAGAGCCTCCGGGTCGGGGTGAACAGGGCGACCACCGCGCGCCGTTCCCGGTAGCGCCGCGCCGCGCGGACGCCGGCGCCGACCAGTGTCAGCAGCACGAGCAGATGGATCACGACGACCAGGCCGACCGTGAGCAGGGTCAGCGGCGCGTAGTCGTGCGACGAGGCGTACGAGATCGTGCTGCCGATCAGTCCGAATGGATCGAAGACTCGCATTGCTCCCCCTGGCCTGCCCAGGTCTGTCCAACCCGGTAACCCTTTGACGCCGCAGTGCCGGGGGAGACACTCCGCTGTTCGGCCCGAAATCGATGGCCCGAACGGTCAGTTCCACAGTCATTGCTCGCCCCGCCGGTCGTCAGGGACTGCTCGTCGGCGTGCCGCTCGCCACGGGTTGGTCGCTCGGTCCGGCCGTCGGGCTAGCGGTGCCGCCGACCGCCTTGCCCAGGCCGTCCAGGAAGCTCTGACGCGCCGCCGCGGCGCGCCCGGTGGCCTCGGTGGCCAGTTCGTTGAGCAGACGAGCCCCGAGCGTGTCGGAGATGTGCGCGCACTCCTTCGGCTTCGGCCCGGCCATGGAGTTCGCGATCGCGGCCTGTGCGGCGGTCTCGCTCGGCGCGCCGGCTGCAGCTGCATCCGCAGTAGTTAGGCGAATTTCGAGTGCAGCCTTGCATTTGCGAGCTTGAGGGTCGGCCGCGTCGTTGATCGTGGATGCGCCGCAGGCCGACAGCCCGGCCAGCAGCGCCAGTGTCGGGAGGACCCGGGACGACGCGCGCACGTGCGTCCTTCCGTCGGCCGACCGAGAGCGGCTCAACCGTACTGCCGCAACGTCAGCGCTACGGGGTCAGCCGGCGCCGCGGGCCGCCGCCGCGTCGTCGATGCGTTGGGCGAGGTCGAGGTCCAGCGGGGTCAGGCCGCCGGCCGAGTGGGTCGACAGCGCGAAGTGGACGTCGCGCCAGCGGATGTCGATGTCCGGATGATGATTCATCGCCTCGGCCTCGCCGGCGACGGCCACGACCAGCGCGATCGCGGTCGGGAAGTCGGGGGCGCTGACCTTGCGGCGGATCGTGTTGCCGTCGGCGGACCAGTCGGGCAGCTTGGCCAGTCCGGCGCGCAGGTCCTCGGGGGTCAGGAGTGCAGCCATGGCCCCGACGTTTCTCCCCGCGGGCGCCGGCGTCAAGTCCGCCCCGGCGCCGGCCGCGGTTCAGTGCGAGCATTGCCGGCACAGGCTCGGGAGCGGTCAAGGAGTTCGGCTTCATGAATGCGTGCCGGGTGGTGGTCGGTGCGGCGATCCTGCGCGACGGTCGGGTGCTGTCGGCGCGCCGCAGTCGCCCGGAGGCGCTGGCCGGCGGCTGGGAGTTCCCCGGCGGCAAGGTCGAGGCGGGTGAGTCCGAGACCGAGGCGCTGGTTCGGGAGTGCCGCGAGGAACTCGGCGTCGGGATCGTGTGCACCGGCAGACTGCCAGGTGAATGGTGGCTGAGTTCTGCATTGGTGCTCAAGGTCTTCCTCGCGAAACTGGTGGACGGCGAACCCGCGGCCGGCGACTCGCACGACGAATTGCGTTGGCTCGGTCGCGACGCCGTGTTCGATGTCGACTGGTTGCCCGCCGACCTCCCGGCAGCCGTCGCACTTTGCGGGTTCCTCGGGAATTCCGGGCCCCCGGCATCCGGTTGATCTGGTGGTGGATCCATTCATGAATGCCTCGCGCGTACTTCTTGTGGCCGCGCACCCCGACGACGTGGATTTCTCGTGTGCGGGCACGATCGCCGGGTGGACCGCGGCCGGCGTCGAGGTGGCCTACTGCGTCGTGACCGACGGTGACGCCGGCGGTTCGGACCCGTCGACACCTCGGGCCGCGTTGGCCGCCCGCCGGCGGGCCGAGCAACGGGACGCGGCCGCCGTACTCGGCGTGAGCGAGATCGAGTTCCTGGGTTATGAGGACGGCAGACTGACGGTCAGTCACGAACTTCGGCGCGACATCAGCCGGTCGATCCGCCGATTCCGTCCGGACCGACTGGTGGTCCACTCGCCGGTCCGCGACATTCGCGGCATGTACGCCAGTCACCCGGACCACACCGCTGCCGGGGAAGCGGCGATGTGCGCCGTCTACCCCGACGCCCGCAACCCGATGGCCCACCCCGAATTGCTTGCGCAGGAGCAACTAGCCGCCCACACGGTCGCCGAGGTCTGGGTGATGAGCTCGAACGAGCGGGCCGACCACTACGTGGACACCACCGCGATGTTCGACCGCAAGATGGCGGCCCTGGCCGCGCACGTGAGCCAGACCGGTGGCGCGGTCGGGCTGGAGCAACGAATGCGCGAATGGGGTTCGATGCAGGCCCGCGCCGGCGGGCTGCCGGATGGCCGTATCGCGGAGGGATACCTGATTCTCGACACCCGATGAGCGAGCTTGCGAGCTCATCAATGACCACAGTGCACGCCCACGGCTGACTTGCGCCGGCGCGCCGATGAGCCGTTCGTCGGTGTGCACGGCGCGTTCGTCGACCCGGTCGTTGCGCGGCAGCGCGTCGACCGACAAGATTGTGCGTCGTGTCCTTGGAAGTGAGCCAACTCACAGTTTGTTACGGTCGGGCAGTTGAAGGCCTTCGGGCCGTCGACATCGAGGTCCCCGACGGGTCGGTCACGGCCGTCCTCGGTGCGAACGGTGCAGGTAAATCGACGCTGCTGCGGGCCATTTCAGGGACCCTCGGCCTGCATCGCGGGCGGGTCCAAACCGGGGAAATCAGCTACGACGGCCGGGCGATGAAGGGACTCGATCCGGCGGAAATCGTGGCTGCCGGAATCGTGCAGGTGCCCGAGGGCCGCCAGGTGTTCGCGACCATGTCGGTCGAGGACAATCTGCGGGCCGGCGCGCTGTCCTTGCCGAGGGCCCGCCGGGGTGGCGCGAGCGACCGGGTTTACGAGTTGTTCCCCCGGCTCGCGGAGCGCCGCACCCAACGGGCCGGTCTGCTCTCCGGCGGCGAACAGCAGATGCTGGCCATGGGTCGGGCACTGATGTCCGATCCGCAGTTGCTGCTCCTCGACGAGCCGTCACTCGGCCTCGCCCCGCAGATGATCACCTTGATCGGACGGATCATCTCCGAGATCAATGAGGCCGGCACGACCGTGCTGCTCGTCGAGCAGAATGCCGCCATGGCGCTCAAACTCGCCACGCAAGTGGTGGTCCTCGAGGTCGGCCGAGTGGCGTTGCGCGACACCGCGGAAGCTGTCACAGACTCCCCGGAACTTGCCGGGCTCTACCTGGGCGGGCATGGGCAGGTCGAAGCCGAGGTCCAAGAGGCGGTCGCCCCCACTCGGGTCCTGTCGAAGTGGCAGGGGTGATCGGATGACCGACGGCGCCGGGTTGCGGGTCGCAGATCTGACGCTGAGTTTCGGCGGGGTGCGCGCACTGGACGGAGTCTCCTTCACGGTGGCGCCCGGGACCATCCACGCGTTGATCGGCCCGAACGGGGCCGGCAAGTCCACCTGCTTCAACGTGATCAGCGGCGTCTACCGCCCCGACGGCGGGCAGATCGAGCTGGGCGGGGACGACGTCACCGGGCTGCGGCCGCACCAGTTGGCGCGGCGCGGGTTGGGTCGGTCCTTCCAGAATCTCGCGCTGTGCCCGCACTCCACGCTGATCGACAACGTCATGGTGGCGCGCCACAGCCGGACGCGCGGCGGTTTCCTGGCCGCCGGTGTCCGGTGGCCGACCGTCCTGCGCGAACAGGCCCGTCATCGCGCGCGGGTGGTCGAGATCTGCGAGTTCATCGGCATCGGCGATCTGTTGGACCGTCAGGTCTCCACGCTCTCCTACGGGGATGCGAAGCGGGCGGACATCGCCCGCGCGCTGGCCACCGAGCCGTCGGTGCTGCTGCTGGACGAACCGGCGGCCGGGATGAACGCCGGCGAGACCGCCGAGATCGCGGAACTGATCAAGGCGATCCGAGCCGCGCTGGAGATCAGCGTGTTGCTGGTCGAGCACGACATGAACCTGGTGATGGGCATCGCGCAGCGGATCACCGTGCTGGATTTCGGGAAGGTCGTCGCGGACGGGACACCCGCCGAGGTGCGCGCCGACCCGGAGGTAATTAAGGCGTATCTGGGAGAACCCGCTTGAACACTTTCGTCCAGGTGGTCGTGAACGGCCTCGGCAAGGGCGCGGTCTACGCGCTGCTCGCACTCGGATTCGTGATCATCTTCAAGGCCAGCGGAGTTCTGAACTTCGCGCACGGTTCGCTGGTGCTGCTCGGCGGTTACATCGTGGCGCGAACGCAGGACGACCTGGGTTTCCTCGGTTCCGCCGTATTGGGTGTCATTGCCGCGGCGGCCGGCGCCGTCATCATCGAACGGGTCCTGGTCTCCCGCCGACCGTTGGCGGATCCGATCGCGCTCGCGCTGCTCACGATCGGTGTCGACGTGGTCATGAGCGAGGAGATCATCCGGCGGCTCGGGGAGGAAATCCCGTTCCTCGGCTCCCCGTACGACGGCAAGCCCTTCCAGATCGGGTCGGTCACCTTCTTCCGGACCAACGTGATCGCGCTCGGCGTCGGGGCGGTCCTGGTTGCGGCCTTCTTCCTGGCCTTCCGGTTCACCCCATGGGGTGTGTCGATGCGGGCCCTGGCCGAGAACCGGGAAGCCGCCGCGTTGATGGGGATCCACCGGTGGCGGGTCACCGCCCTGGCGTGGTGCGTGGCCGGCGCGTTGGCCGGTGTCGCGGTGCTGTTCCTGGCCACGCAGGACTTCTCCGGCGCCGGCCTGAGCCTCGGGACGCACGCGATCGCGCTGGTGGCGTTCCCGGCGGCGATCGTCGGCGGTCTGGACTCGACCAGCGGGGCGATCGTCGGCGGAGTGATTGTCGGGCTGACCGAAGCATTGAGTGCCCAGTACATCTCGTTCGAGTTCTCGAAGGTCGCCGTCTACATGGTGATGCTGGCGGTGCTGATCGTCGCGCCTGCCGGGTTGTTCGGCACCCGGGAGCGAACCCGTGTCTGAGCACGCCCTGGAAACGGCCGCTGGGAACCGGGCGCACGCCTTGCCCGGACGGATCGACCCGATGCGCTGGCTGGTGCGGATCGTGCTGGCGGTCGCCGTCATCACGCCGCCCATGTACCTGTCGGACTCGTGGTTGCGGGTGGGCGCGTACGTGATGATCGGCGCCGTAGCCGCGATCGGACTGACCCTGCTCACCGGGCAGGCCGGTCAGTTGTCGTTGGCCACCCCGTTCTTCATGTTCGTCGGCGGCGCGAGTTACTGCGTCCTGGGCAGCCCGCACCGTCCGGGCAGGTGGGGACTGGGCTGGCCCTCCCTGATAGCAGTGGTGGGGGCGGTTCTCATCGCCTCGGTGCTGGGGCTGGTGTTCGCGCCGGTCGCCGGCCGCGTGCGCGGTGTGTACCTCGGCGTCGCCACGCTCTCCCTGGTCTACATCGGTCTGTACACAGGCCAGAAGTACGACTCGATCACCGGTGGCACGGCCAGCGGCCGCTCCGTCCCGGACCTGAAGATCTTCGAGTTCTCCGTCCTGCGCGCCGGGCATCGCGACGAGCGGATCTGGTACGTGTTCCTGGTGCTGACGACGCTGGCCTACCTGCTCGCCCAGGGCGCCATCAACAGCCGTCCCGGTCGGGCCTGGCGAGTGGTGCGTGACAACGAGTCGGCCGCGGCCGCGCTGGGGGTGCCGGTTCCCCGGGTGCGGGCCGAGGCCTTCGCAATCTCCTCCGGCTACGCCGGTCTGGCCGGTGTGATGACTGTGTTCTGGTACCGCCTCTTCAAGCCCGACGAGAGCGAGTTCGTCGGCACCTACAGCATCCAGGTGGCGATCGCGATCCTGGCGATGATCCTGATCGGCGGCCTCGGTTCGGTCGCCGGCGCGATCGCGGGCGCCGCACTGGTGAACGGAATGCCGGGCGCACTGAACCTGTGGTTCGGGCACTCACACGTGTTCGGCCACGGCGCCAAGGCAGTCACGCCGGTGATCTTCACGGCGTTCGTCTACGGTACGGCGATCGTCCTTGTCGTCCTGTTCGAGCCCGGGGGTCTGGCAGCTCTCGGGCGACGAGTGCAACGCAAGCTCAGTCGCAACCTGCTCGGTTCGTCGCTCATCTCCGAAGGGAACTGAACCATGCGCAGAATTCGTAAGATCCCGGTCCTGGCAGTGGCCGGGATGCTGATGATCGCCGGCTGCGGAGGTGGAAACAGCAACGACACCGCCGCGGCGGGGTCGTCCGGAGCGCCGGCGAGCGACAGCGGTGGCTCCACGGACGCCAACGGCGTCAAGATCGGGCCGGGCATCTCCGCCGACACGATCACCCTCGGTGTGCTCACCGACCACACCGGTGTCTTCAAGGACCTCGGCAACGCCATCTCGGCCGGTCACCAGATCTGGGCCGACGAGGTCAACGGCAAGGGCGGGATCTGCGGCCGGAAGATCGCGATCGACACGGTCGACCACGGCTACAAGGCCGACCAGGCCAAGATCCAGTTCCCGGACCTCGAGCCGAAGTCGGCGGCCTTCCTCGACCTGCTCGGCTCGCCGGTCATCGCGGCGCTCAAGCAGGACATCGCCGACAAGCAGCTGACCACGCTCGCCATCTCGTGGAGCTCGGTGCTGCTCGGCGCGCCCTACGTGACCATCGTCGGGACCACCTACGACCTCGAGATGGTCAACGCGCTGGACTACCTCTTCGACCAGGGGAAGCTCAAGAAGGGCGACAAGATCGGGCACGTCTACATCGACGGTGAGTACGGCGGAAACGGCCTGCTCGGCTCGAAGTACTTCGCCGCGCAGCACGGGATGACCGTCGACGAGGCGAAGGTCACCGCCACCGACACCGACATGAAGAGCATCGTGACCAAGTTCAAGGGCGACGGCGTCAAGGTGATCGCGTTGACCTCGACCCCGACGCAGACCGCGTCGGTCGCCACCAACAACGCGGCGCTCGGGCTGAAGGTGCCCATGGTCGGCAACAACCCGACCTTCGCCCCGGCCTTGCTCGGGACCCCCGCGGCGGCCGCCCTCGCGCCGCTGATCCTGGCCCAGAGCGGCGTGCCGTTCTCCTCCTCGGTGGCCGAGGCCAAGACGATCGCGGCCACGTTCACCAAGCAGCACCCGGATCTGAAGCCGAACTACGGCGTTCAGCTCGGCTACTCGTTCGGCCTGATCATGGGCGAGGTTCTGACGAAGGCCTGCGCCGCCAAGGACCTGACGCGCGCCGGCATCCACAACGCGCTGCTGGCGAGCAACAACATCAACACCGACAAGCTGCTCCCGCCGCTGGACTACTCCAAGCCCGGGCAGCCGGCTTCGCGCAGTGTCTACATCGTCCAGGTCGACAAGGCCAGCCCCGGCGGCCTGAAGCAGCTCAAGGCGCTCTACGAAGGCAAGGACGCGACCACCTACCAGGTGCCCGCGGCCGCCGCTTCCTGATCGCTGGAAACAGTGCGGTCCGGGGAACTCCGCCACAGCGGAGTTCCCCGGACCTCGGTCTGTCCGGGCTACCTCAGTGCTTGCGGTGGTTGCGGCCGAAGATCTGGAACAGTGGGTCGTACTTGCGGTCCGCGACCCGCTCCTTGAGCGGGATGATCCCGTTGTCGGTGATCTTGATGTGCTCGGGGCACACCTCCGTGCAGCACTTGGTGATGTTGCACATCCCCAGCCCGTGCTTCTCCTGAGCGATGACCTTGCGGTCGTTGGTGTCCAGCGGGTGCATGTCCAGCTCGGCGAGCCGGATGAAGAACCGCGGGCCGGAGAACGAAGGCTTGTTCTCCTCGTGGTCGCGGATGACGTGGCAGACGTTCTGGCACATCCAGCACTCGATGCACTTGCGGAATTCCTGGCCGCGCTCGACGTCGATCTGGGCCATCCGGTACTTGCCGTCCGCGTCGCGCGGCCGCGGGCGGAAAGCCGGGATCTGCTTGGCCTTCTCGTAGTTGAACTTCACGTCGGTGACCAGGTCGCGCATGACGGGGAAGGTCCGCAACGGCGTGACCACAACGGTCTCCCCCGGCGGCAACGAAGACATCCGGGTCATGCACTGCAGGGCCGGACGTCCGTTGATCTCCGCCGAGCACGATCCGCACTTACCGGCCTTGCAGTTCCACCGGACCGCCATGTCGTTGGCCTGCTCGGCCTGGATGCGGAAGATGATGTCCAGGACGACCTCGCCCTCGTTCACCTCGACGCTGTAGTCGACCAGTTCGCCGCCGGACGAGTCGCCCCGCCAGACCTTGAAGTTCGCGGTGAAGCTCTTCGACTTGTCGACGTCGGGCTGGATTGCCTTCGGGTTGTTCGACGACACAGTGGTGGTCACTTCGGCTCCTCGAACAATATCTTCAGGTCGTCGGGCATAACCGGCAACGGCTGCAGCTTGAACGACACGGTCCCGTCCTTCTCGGACAGGACGATGTTCTGGGTGCCCCAGTACTTGTCGGCGACCGGGTAGTCGTTGCGGGTGTGTCCGCCCCGGCTCTCCTTGCGCTCGATGGCGGCCACCGCCACCATCTCCGAGCACAACAGCATGTTCTTCAGGTCGATCGCCAGGTGCCAGCCCGGGTTGAACTGCCGGTTGCCGGTCACCGTGAGGTTCTTCGCCCGCTGCTTGAAGCCTTGCAGCCGGGCGAGTGCCTCGTTCATCTCGTCGGCGTCGCGGATGATGCCGACCAACTCGTTCATCGTGGCCTGCAGTTCGGCGTGCAGCGCGTAGGGGTTATCCCCGCCCTCGCGGTCGAAGGGCGCGGTTGCCTCGGCCGCGGCGACCTCGATCTGCCCGTCGGCGATCTTCGCGGTGGTCGACTTGGCGTACTCGGCCGCGTAGTGCCCGGCGCGCTGGCCGAAGACCAGCAGGTCGCCGAGGGAGTTTCCGCCGAGTCGATTGGAGCCGTGCATGCCGCCGCCGACCTCACCTGCCGCGTACAGGCCGGGTACGACCGCCGCCTGCGTATCGGCGTTCACCTCGACGCCGCCCATGATGTAGTGGCAGGTCGGGCCGACCTCCATGGGTTCCTTGGTGATGTCGACGTCGGCCAGTTCCTTGAACTGGTGGTACATCGAGGGCAGTCGCTTGTTGATGTACTCCGGCGTGCGCCGCGAGGCGATGTCCAGGTACGCGCCACCCGCGGGTGACCCGCGCCCGGCCTTCACCTCGGCGTTGATCGCCCGGGCCACCTCGTCGCGGGGCAGCAACTCCGGTGGGCGGCGGTTGTTCTTCTTGTCCTCGTACCAGCGGTCGGCCTCGGCCTCGGTGTCCGCGGTGTCGGCTTTGAAGAACTCCGGGATGTAGTCGAACATGAAGCGCTTGCCGTCCTTGTTCTTCAGGATGCCGCCGTCGCCGCGGACCGACTCGGTGACGAGGATCCCGCGGACCGAGGGCGGCCAGACCATCCCGGTCGGGTGGAACTGGATGAACTCCATGTTCAGCAGCGTCGCCCCGACCCGGGCGGCCAGCGCGTGGCCGTCGCCGGAGTACTCCCAGGAGTTCGAGGTGACCTTGAAGCTCTTGCCGATGCCGCCGGTGGCCAGGATGACCGCGGGGGCCTCGAAGCACACGAAGCGGCCGGTCTCGCGCCAGTAACCGAACGCGCCGGCGATGTTTCCGCGGTTGGTCCCGTTGGAGTCCTCGCCAGTGCCGTCGGTGAGCAGCCGGGTGATCGTGCACTCCATGTACACGTCGATGCCCAGCGCCACGACGCGCTGCTGGAGAGTACGGATCATCTCCAGGCCCGTGCGGTCGCCGACGTGGGCCAGGCGGGCGTAGCGGTGCCCACCGAAGTCGCGCTGGGAGATCAGGCCGTCCGGGGTGCGGTCGAACAGCGCCCCGTACTCCTCCAGTTCCTCGACGCGGGCCGGGGCCTCCTGGGCGTGCAACTGGGCCATCCGCCAGTTGTTGAGCATCTTCCCGCCGCGCATCGTGTCGCGGAAGTGGACCTGCCAGTTGTCGTCCGGCCACACGTTGCCCATGGCGGCGGCAATGCCGCCCTCGGCCATCACGGTGTGCGCCTTGCCGAGCAGGGACTTGCAGACCACCGCGGTGCGGGCGCCGCCTTCGTGCGCCGCGATCGCGGCGCGCAGACCCGCGCCGCCGGCGCCGATCACGAGCACGTCGTAGCTGTGCCTTTCGAGCTCAGTCATCTACCAGGTCCTTTAGAAGAATCGCGGGTCGTGGAAAGCGCCGGAGGCGACCAACGACACGTACGCGTCGGTCAGCGCAACTCCGAACAGCGACACCCACGCGAGCTGCATGTGACGGGTGTTCAGTTTCGACACCTGCGTCCAGGCCCAGTACCGGATCGGGTGCTTGGAGAAGTGGTTGAGCCGCCCGCCCATCGCGTGCCGGCAGGAGTGGCACGACAGGCTGTACAGCCACAGCAGGCAGGCGTTCGCGATCAGGACCAGCGTGCCGAGTCCCATGTGGCCCCAGCCGGCGCCGCCGTGCGCGTGGGCCAGGCCGTGCTCCTGCTTGAACGAGTGGATCGCGTCCCAGGTCAGGACCACGTTGAAGAGCAGACCCAGGTAGAAGAAGTAGCGGTGCACGTTCTGCCCGATCAGCGGGAACCGCGTCTCGCCGGTGTATTTGGCGTGCGGTTCGGCGACGGCGCAGGCCGGCGGGGACTGCCAGAACGACCGGTAGTAGGCCTTGCGGTAGTAGTAGCAGGTGAGGCGGAAACCCAGCGGCACGACGAGGATGAGCAGCGCGGGCGACAGCGCCCACCAATGACCGATCGGAGTGCCGAAGTCGTCGGAGCCCACTTTGCAGCGCTCGGCGAGGCAGGGGGAGTAGAACGGCGAGAGCAGGTGGCTCTGCTCCTGGACGTAGGCCGTGTTGATAAAGGCTCGGATGGTCGAGTAAACGATGAAGGAGACCAGTACGACGACCGTGATCAGCGGTTGCAACCACCAACGGTCTCTACGCAACGTCCGGGCGTCGATCTGCGCACGTCCCGGCGAGAAAACTCCGGTTCCAGCCATATGTTGTTCTCCGGTGATCAAATTCGGTCGGCCTTCAGTCCGCATTCCGGTGGCATGCCGGCACGAATCTGTTCGGTCGACGTGATCCGGTCGGGTTCCCGATGCCGGTCGTACTTTGCATCATCGCGCAGGACGTTGACCCGCGAGTAAGCAGGGTAGTGTGCAGGCCGTCACACCCCCGAATGACCCCGGTCACGGGCGGGTAACGGGCCCCGGAGCGCTCGCGCCGGGCTCCTGGAAGGAGTCCGGAGACTCCCCGGTGCCCCGAAAGTCGTATGACCTGCGTCACGCCGCCGGACCCCAGTTTGCCCGCCGCGCCGCGAGCGTCGAAAATCGATTGATGCAGGCCCCGAGCTTCCCGCGGACCGATCACGAGCAGCGCGTCGCCCGGCTGGTCGAGCAGTTCGCGGCCATCGGCCCGGACGAGCCGATCCGGCTGGCCAAGAAGACCTCGAACCTGTTCCGCGACCGGGGCAAGGCAGCCGGCCCCGGCCTGGACGTCCGCCCGTTCGAGCACGTGATCGAGGTCGACCCCCGCACCCGGACGGCCTCGGTCGAGGGCATGGTCACCTACGAACGACTGGTCGACGCCACGCTGCCGTACGGGCTGATGCCGCTGGTGGTGCCGCAGCTCAAGACCATCACCCTCGGCGGCGCGGTGACCGGCGTGGGCATCGAGTCCAGCTCGTTCCGCAACGGCTGCCCGCACGAGTCGGTGCGTCGGATGGAGATCCTGACCGGCGACGGCCGGGTGCTGGAGGCGACTGCCGACGGCCCGCACGCCGACCTGTTCCGGGCCTTCCCGAACTCCTACGGCACGCTCGGGTACGCGTTGCGCCTGGACATCGAACTGGAGCCGGTGCGGCCCTACGTCCGGCTGCGGCACATCCGGCACACCGACCGGAGCGCGTTCTTCGCGCAGATGACGGAACTTTGCGAGACCCGGACGCTGGACGGGAGCGACGTCGACTTCGTCGACGGGACGATCTTCTCCGGCGACGAGATGTATCTGACGGTGGCCTCGTTCGTCGGCGAGGCCCCGTACCTGTCGGACTACACGTGGACCGACATCTACTACCGGTCGGTACAGACCTACCGCGAGGACTTCCTGACCATCCGCGACTACCTGTGGCGCTGGGACACCGACTGGTTCTGGTGCTCCCGAGCGTTCGGCGTCCAGCGGCCGTTGGTCCGCAAGCTGCTCGGCCGCCGACTGCTGCGTTCGGACGTCTACTGGAAGATCGTCGCGCTGGAGCGGCGCACCCACCTCAACGCGAACATCGAGCGACTGCGCGGCCGCCCGCCCCGGGAGGACGTCGTCCAGGACATCGAGGTCCCGGTGGAGGGCGCCGCGGACTTCCTCGACTTCTTCCTGCGCGAGATCCCGATCGAGCCGATCTGGGTGTGCCCGCTGCGGCAGCGCGACGAGGCCGTCCAGTGGCCGCTGTACACGTTCAGTCCCGACCGGCTGTACGTGAACTTCGGCTTCTGGTCCTCGGTGGCCCTGAACCCGGGGGAGACCGACGGGCACCACAATCGGCTCATCGAGGCGAAGGTCGACGAACTGCACGGACGGAAGTCCCTGTACTCGACGTCGTTCTACTCCACCGAGGAGTTCTGGCGCCTGTACAACGGCAGCGCGTACGAGCTGGTGAAGAAGGAGTACGACCCGGACCGCCGGCTGCTGGATCTGTACGAGAAGTGTGTGCAACGCCGATGATTTCCCGGCCCACCCGGATGTGTCGCGTCGTCGTCGGCAACGAGGTTGTCGGCTCGGAGTAGGAGGCTGCCGTGAGTCGGACCGGTGTGGCGTCGGTGTTCGCCCGCGTCGTCGACACCTCGTTCCCGGTGCGGGTGAGCGCGTTCGACGGCAGCTCGGCCGGTCCCTCCGATGCCGAGGTGCACCTCGAGCTGACCTCCCCCACCGCGTTGAGCTACCTGCTCGGCTCGCCCGGCGAGCTGGGCCTGGCCCGCGCGTACGTGACGGGCCATCTGAAGGTGCACGGCGACCTCTACCTCGCGTTGAGCGCGCTGTCGGCCGGGGGCGAGAACCTCGGCGTGCGCGATCGGATCGACCTGCTGCGCGACTTCGGCCTGCGCAACCTGCGCCCGGTCGAGCCGCCGCCGGAGGAGATCCTCAAGCGCATGGGGCGGGTCCGGCACAGCAAGTCGCGGGACAGCAAGGCGATCTCCCACCACTACGACGTCTCGAACCGCTTCTACGAGTGGGTTCTGGGGCCGTCGATGTCCTACACCTGCGCGTGCTTCCCGAAGCCGGACTCCTCGTTGGAGGAGGCGCAGTGGAACAAGCACGACCTGGTGGCCCGCAAGCTCGGCCTGGCGCCGGGCATGCGCCTGCTGGACGTCGGCTGCGGCTGGGGCGGCATGGTCATGCACGCCGCCAAGGAGTACGGCGTGCAGGCACTCGGCGTCACGCTGTCGGCCCAGCAGGCTGCGTGGGCCCAGCAGGCCATCATCGACCGTGGCCTTTCCGACCTGGCCGAGGTCCGGCACCTGGACTACCGCGACGTGCCCGAGGACGGCTTCGACGCCGTCTCCTCGATCGGCCTGACCGAGCACATCGGCGCCAAGGAGTTGCCCGGCTACTTCAGCGCTCTGCGAGCCAAGCTGCGGCCGCACGGGCGGTTGCTGAACCACTGCATCACCCGGCCGGCCACGACCCTCCCGGCCAAGGCCGGCAAGTTCATCGACCGCTACGTGTTCCCCGACGGTGAGCTCGAGGCCGTCGGCGAGATCGTCTCGGTGATGCAGGACAACGGCTTCGAGGTGCGCCACGAGGAGAACCTGCGCGAGCACTACGCGATAACGCTGCGCGACTGGTGCGCGAATCTGGTCGACAACTGGGACGACGCCGTCGCCGAGGTCGGGGCCAACCGGGCCCGGGTCTGGCTGCTCTACATGGCCGCCTGCCGGGTCGGGTTCGACTCCCGGGTCATCGAGCTGCACCAGGTGCTCGGAGTGCGCTGCGACGACGCGGGCAACGCAGCGTTCCCCCTGAGGCCGGACTGGACGAACTGAGCCATGGGCGCGACGAAGGAGCACCCATGGCCAGGAGTCCGTCTATGCACACTGCGGACGAACTGACGGGCCGTCACCACCAGCCCTGGCGGCGGGCCCAGCGCAGCAGCAGGGCCGAGATCACGGCCATCGCGCCCAGCGCCGTCGGGTAGCCGTACCGCCAGTTCAGCTCCGGGATGTGCGTGAAGTTCATGCCGTAGACCGAGGCGATGGCGGTGATCGGCAGGGTGACGGCGGCGATGACCGCCAGTCGCTCGGTGGCGATCGACATCGTGGTCTCGGTCCGGGCACGGAAGAAGTCGATGACGCCCTGCAGGTACTCCCACTGGATGTTGGCCAGCCCGCCGACCCGCTCGAACTGGTCGGCGAGATCCTCCAGCAACGGCACGCCCTCGGCGGGGACGCGGTCGCGCAGGTGCGTCACCCGGCGGTAGATCTCGCAACTGCTGCTGGCGATGGTGCGCACCGCCAGAAGGCCGTGACGGACCTGGAACATCTGTTCCAGGAAGTCGTCCGCCTTGACCCGGTCGCCGCCGGTCATCTGCTGCTCCAGCCGCCACACCTGTTCGGTGAGCTGCTCTACCGCGCTCTCCACCGTCCGGACGATGCCCGCGACGATGGCGTGGGAGAGCTCGAAGGACCCGGCCGGCGACCAGCGCCCGGTCTCCAGCCGACGGCGTACCGCGCCGGTCTCCCGGTTCATCACGGCGGGGTCGACCGCCTCGTTCACCGGCCCGTGGACCGTGACCACGAATCCGTCTCCGACGAAATGGTCCAGTTCCACATAGTGGACGTGGCCGGCCGCGCCGAGTTGCGGGCTGTGCAGCACATAGAAACGGTGGTCCGGATACAGATGGAAGCGCGGAATGCGATTACGGACGACGCACTGGTCGATCGCGACCGGGTGGAAATTGAACACCTCGCGGAGCAGAGCCACCCCGGCGGTGTCGCAGTGCGGGACGTCGACCCAGATCAGGCCGTCGCCCTTTTCCAACAGTGCCGGAAGGTCGTCCGGATCGCACTTCTCGACCGTCGACCCGATGATCCGCAGGACGTCCATGGCAGCTCCCGAACTCCGGTCCCGGGGAAACCTTCGCACGAACGGGTCCGGCCCGCTCCTGCGGCTGTGAAGCCGAGGGAGCGGGCCGGGGCCGAACGTACGGAAAGGGCTCCACCGGACGGGGTGAAGCCCTTTCCGCGTCTAGGAATTACTTGTTGGTGTAGATGATGAACTGGTCGCTGTCGGGGGCGAAGCCGTTGGGGGATCCGTCGGGGTTGGAGACGGTGTTGGTGGAGGTGTACTTGTACATGAATTCTCGGCCCTGGCCGTAGTCGTGGCTCCAGTTGTC
>DATASX010000096.1 GCA_036269075.1 Sporichthyaceae bacterium | reverse complement strand
CTCCCCGGCAGCCTTCAACTTCACCGACCCCGCGAAGTTGAACCCCTCGCACTTGAGGAACAGCGGCTCGTCGATAACCGCACGCAGATCCACGTACAAGTCATCCGTGTTGAACTCCTGCGGCGACGAGATCACCGGCATGGCTGGCTCCTCTTTCGGCTGCTGCCAGCCACGAACGACGTGCGGTGGGGGGTCGACGCGGACATCAGTGCCGCTTCATCTCGTGGAAGAAGTCCTCGACGACGTGCAGCCCGCCGCGGCGGACGATCTCGTCGTACACGAACTTGCCGACGGCGAGGTCGAGCACGCCCAGGCCGAACGGGGAGAAGATCACCGGACGATCCGCCGGGATCGTCACCTGACCCGCCATCACCTCGGCCAGCGTGCCTGCCAGGAAGTCGCGGTTGCCGGTCAGCTGTTCGACCAGGTGCGGTGAGGTGTCGGCCTTGAGGCAGTGCTCGACGTCGTCGACGACGTTGGTGGACCCGAGCAGGATCTGCGGGTCCAGGTCGCGCAGCGAGACGTGCAGCACCAGCGGGTTGTGCGCGAACCAGGCCGGGTCGTGCACGTGCGGCTTGCCGGCGATCGTGGCGAACACGATCAGGTCCGAGGACTTGATCAGCGACTCGGCCGAGTCGTGGATCTTGACGTTGCCCGGCCGGTCGCAGGACTCCAGGTACCCGCTGAAGCCGCGGGCGCTGTCGGCCGAGAGGTCGAAGACGCCGACCTCGTCGAACTCCCACCCACCGGCGCGCAGGTAGGTGTGGATGTAGCGGGCGATCAGCCCGGTGCCGATGAAGCCGACGCTCCGCGGCCGGGTGCGACCCCGGCTCAGGTGGTCGGCGCCGGCGGCTGCCGAGGCCGCCGTGCGCACCGCGGAGATGATCGAGGACTCCAGGCACGCGAACGGATAGCCGGTGGCCGGGTCGTTGAGGATCAGGACCGCCGAGGCCCGCGGGATGCCCGCGGCCACGTTCTCCGGGAAGCTGGAGATCCACTTCATGCCGTCGACGCCGATCGAGCCGCCGATGGAAGCCGGCAGCGCGATGATCCGCGAGGTCGGCCGGTCCGGGAACTTCAGGAAGTACGACGGCGGGTTCACCGAGTCGCCCGCGCCGTGCACGCGGTAGGTCTCCTCGACGAGCGCGATCGTCTCGCGCTCGCGGCCGTGCAGCACGTCGGCCACCTGGCCGCCGGAGACGACGGCAAAGGTCGGGGACGGGGCCGAGGTGTTGTTCTCGGCGGAGTTGCGGGGCAGCAGCGTGGTCACAGGGTCACCTCGACGGTCGGGGCACAGTCCGAGACGTGGATCGGGTCGGCGAGCGCGGCGAGGACCTCGCGGTCTCCGCTGTACGGCTCACGACCGTGCGAGCAGGCGATGTTGTCCACCAGGAGAAGGTCGCCGGACTGCCACGGCTCCCGCACGGTGTGCGCCTCGTAGACCTCGTTGATGGTTGCGACGACATCGGCGGTGATCTCTTCGCCGTTGCCGAAGCGGGTGTTGAACGGCAGGCCGTCGATCCCGTATTCCTCGACCAGGTACTCGCGGACCTCCTCGGCCAGCGTCGCGGAGTTGAGGAACGCGACCTGGTTGAACCAGGTCCGAGCTCCGGTCACCGGGTGCGTGAGGATCGCGCTGCGGCGCTGGCGAGTGCGCAGCCCGTCGTCGTCGGTCCACTCGAACGCGATGCCGTTGGACTTGCAGTAGCCCTCGACCTCGGCCCGGTCGTCGGTGCCGAAGGCCTCCTCCCAGGAGGCGCCGATCTCGTCGTTGTAACTGCGCGTCAGAATCCAACCCTCGCGCTCGAACCGAGCCACCAGGTCGCCGGGCAGGGCCGCCAGGACAGCAGCGGCGTCCGCGACGACCGTGGCGCCGCCGGCGGCCGGAGCGGTCGTGCACGCGAACATCATCACGCCCGGGAATCGCACCGTGTACGACAGTTCGTGATGCATGCACATCTGCTGGTTGGCCGGCCACTTCGTCGCGGAGTGGACGCCGCCGCCGTGGTCCTCACGGGCAGCGAAAGCCTCCCGCTCGGTCATCAGCTCGGCGCTCAGGCCGCGGAAGGCCGCGCCCGCGCTCGCCACGTCGGTGAGCCCGAGTCCGCGGACCAGCAGCGCACCGTGGACGTTGAGAACCTCGCGCAGTGCATCGCGGTGTGCGCTCGCCCAACCGGCCGGATCCCCTCCGGCGTCGGTGGTCAACAGAGCCGGCTTGCCGGGCGTGACGAGCACGCTCGAGCGCAGCGTCTGGGCAGACGGCATTTCTACAACCCCTTGTCGGAGAGGAGCGTTTGCCGCGACGCTGCGACAATTTCTGATGGTTCGTCAGTTCTGCCCGCCGGAATAGCAACCTGCGATCCGTCGATGAGTCGGGCCAGATCGGCCAGTACCGGCGTCTTCGTCAGTTCCTTCAGCGAGAACTCCCGGTTCAGGGCGATCACCAGTTTGACGCCGGACAGCGACGTTCCGCCGCACTCGAAGAAGGAATCGTTGCGTGATACCTGAGCAATGGGGACGCCAATGACCTCTGCCCAGGCGGCTGCGATTCGGCGCTCGGTGTCGCTGCGCGGCGCCTCGCCGGCCGAGGTCGGAGCGGATGCCTGCGCGGCCTCGGCGGTCAGCTTCTTGCGGTCGATCTTGCTGTTCCCGGTCAGCGGCAACTTCTCGTGCCAGTGGAAGCTCTTGGGGACCATGTAGACCGGCAGCGAGGCCGCGATGTGCGCCCGCAGCGCGTCGTTGTCGATCGCGGCCGGACCGGAGTAGAACGCGACCAGGTACTGCGCGGCGCCGGAGCCGGCCACCACCACAGCGCCGTCGCTGATCCCGGGCATCCGCAGCAGCGTGTTCTCGATCTCGCCGATCTCGATGCGGAAGCCGGAGATCTTGACCTGAGTGTCCCGGCGGCCGAGGAACTCCAGCTTGCCGTCCGGACGCCAGCGACCGTGGTCGCCGCTGCGGTACAGCCGCGCGCCCGGCACGTGCGGGTCGGGCATGAACGCGGCCGCGGTCTTGGCCGGGTCGTTGATGTAGCCGCGGCCCACGCAGACACCGGAGAACACGATCTCGCCGGGGGCGCCCAGCGGCACCGGTTCGAGGTTCGCGTCGACGACGTAGACGGTCACGTTGTGCACCGGCGGCCCGAGCGGGACCCGCTCGGCCTCCGGAACCGTGCGCATGACCTCGTGGTTGGTGTCGTCGGAGGTCTCGGTCAGCCCGTACGCGTTGAGCATCGCGATCTGCGGCATGGCCGCGAACCAACGCTGCGTCAGTTCCTTCTTCACGGCCTCACCGGTCACCGACACGTAGCGCAGGTGCGGCAGCTCGCGAGGATTTGCCTCCAGGTGCGCCAGAACCGCGTCCAGGTAGGACGGCACGATCTGAAGCACCGTCACTTCACTTGCCGCGATGGTCTCGGTGAACCGGGCGACGTCGAGGATGACGTCCTGGGGGACCAGCACCACGCGGCCGCCGACCAGCAGTGCGGAGACCAGCTGCCACAGCGAGATGTCGAAGCACTGCGGGGCGGTCTGGGCCACCACGGACTCGGGCCCGATTTCCAGATCGCCGATCTTGGCGTACAGGTGGTTGAGCATGCCCGCCTGCTCGCACATCGCGCCCTTGGGCTCACCGGTGGAGCCGGAGGTGAAGTAGATGTAGGCCAGCTGGTCCGGGCCCACCGCGACGTCGAGGTTCGCGGCGTCGTGGCCCTCGGCCAGCGCGTCATCGACATGCAGGACGGTGATGTCCGCCACGGCGTCCAGCGCTGGGAAGAGGGTTCCGGTGCTCTCGGACTCGGTCAACACGAGCTTGCACTCGGCGCGGCGCAGCGTCTTGGCGATGCGGTCGGACGGGAAGTGCGGCTCGATCGGCAGGTAGGCGCCGCCGGACTTGAACACCGCGAGCACGGAGGTGAGCCAGCGCAGGTTGCGCTCGGTGACCACCGCGACGACGTCCTCGGTGCCGGTGCCGCGGGCCGCCAGGGAGCGGGCGATCCGGTTGGCGTCGGCGTTGAGCTGCGCGTAGGTCAGCGACCGGTTGCCCTCGATGGCCGCGATCGCGTCCGGGTGGGCCGCGGCGTTGGCCTCGAACAGCCGGTGGAAGCGCTCGTCCGGCAGCGCCTTGTCCTCCCCGGCCAGGGCGGTCAGCTGGTGGGTGCGCTCGGCGGCGTTCAGCAGGCTGCGGCTTTCGTGCGCACCGGACGGGTCGAGGCAGGCCAGTTCCAGCGCCCGCAGATGGTAGCCGGCGATGCGCGCGACCGCCGCGGTGTCCAGCGCGTCGGCCCGATGACGCAGGTGCAGCCGGAGCTCGTCCGCGAGGTCGAGGTCCACGCGCAGCACGACGTCCTCGGCGAGCGTGCCCGACCCGCCGGTGGCGTCGAAGACCGACTCGAACCGCGGTCCGGCGACGCCCATCTGGTTGCGCAGTGCCACGACCGGATGGTCGTGATGCAACATCAGTTCTGATTGGGCATCAGCTGTGAACTGGATGAGAGCGGTCCAGCTCTCCGCCTCGGCGCTCAGCCGCAGCGGCAACGGCGCGGCACCGGTGACCGGCACGAAACCGGACACCACCGAGCGCTCGCCGGACAGCGCCGCGAGCACCTTGGTGTGGGCTGCCAGCACGACTTGCGGCACGGTTGCCGACACCTCGGCGGCCAGGCGGGTGACCCGCGCCGCCAGGTCGGCGGGAATCGCCACGGTGCAGGTGTGCACGGCCTGCTCCGGCGTCGAGACCCACCGCGGCAGTGCGGTCGCCCCTCCGGCCAGCAAGGCCGCGGTCCAGTACTCGGTGGCCGAGTCGATCGTCGTCACGCGATGCCCCCCAGAAGCGTTGTCGCCCGCTCGAAACCAGCTGTCTCCCGGGCCGGGTTGCCGCCCCACTGTGCGTCGGTCGGCACCTCCTCGCCCTTCATCAGGAACGAATCCGCAGCCAGTTCCGAGTTCTGACCCATCGTCACGCCGTAATGCACGAACGATCCGACGCCGAGCGTGACTCCGGCACCGATGGTGATCCCGTCCGACTTGAACGCTCCGTCCTCCTGCGAGTGACACTGCACGATTGTCAGCGCGTTGAGCGTGACGTCGTCGCCGACCGTGGCGAACCGCTTCTCGGTCAAGTCGCATCCGTCGTCGAACACCCGCTTGCCGATCCGGACTCCGAGGACCCGCCACAGCAGCGGCCGCCACGGGGTGCCGTTGAACAGCATCAGGTAGGTGCGCGAGGGCACCTTCCAGAACCGTTCGTGCCGCCAGAAGGCCTTGTCGTAGATCGAGATCCCGTCCGGGCGCCGCACGGCCAGGTAGCCGACAGCCCGCTCCACGAGCACGAAGTAGACCAGCGACCCCGCGGCCAGGCCGATCGAGGACATTGCCACCGCGACCACGCCGTCGCGTCGGTACAGTTCGCCGGCGCCCTCGGCCCAGACGAGCAGCCCGAGCACGTAGATCCAGCGGACCGCGAGGAACAGCGCGATGGTGATCCCGTTGTGGCGGTTCTTGGCGGCCAGCAGCCGACGTAGACGGGCCGGGTCGGTGACGGCCAGGTCGTTGTCGCGGTTGACGGTGCGGGGGATCGGGAAGGCCGGCGAACCCAGCAGGCCGACGCCCGAGCGCATCTCGCCGTCGATCGGGACCATGGCCTTGGTGGCCAACAGGCAGTTGTCGCCGGCCCGGGAGGTTGCCGGGTAGGTGATCTGGTTGCCGAGGAAGTTCTCCGCGCCGATCCGGGTCGGGGCCACTCGGAACGAGGAGTTCGAGAATTCGACGTCGGCGACCAGAAGACCGTCGGCGATCACGGTTCCGGTGCCTACCGTCACGGCGAACGGCGTCTCGTGATTGACCGTCAGACCGAAGTTGGTGCCGGTCTGGGTGCACGGCTTCAGGCCCCACCCGAGCGGCCCCAGGTAATGCACGATCAGCGAGCTGTCGCCGGTCAGGAAGGTCAGGAACTTGTAGTTCGTGCCGCGCTGGATGGCCCGCAAAGCAGCGTGCCGGATGCCATGCATCCGGTGGACCTCGTCCGGCCGAGTCAGCAGGCTCAGCAGTCGAGTGCCGGCCAGCAGCAGCGGCACCCCGACCAGCACGACGCCGAGCAGGATCGTCGCGGCCGCTCCGGCCGCCCGCAGGTAGAAGCCAAAGGTGCTCAACGAGCCGTTGCCCCAGTCGCCGACGCCGGTGATGGCCCCGGCCAGTGCGCTCAGCCCGACGCCGACCCCGAGACTCAGCGGGGTGGCGAGCAGGACGATGTTGAGCAACTGCCAGGCACCGAACCGGGCCCGACGCCGCGAGCTGTCCGCCGGCACAGCCGCCGGCAGCTCCGTGAAGTCCGCGGTGGTCCGGGCGGCCGGCGATCCGCACCAACGCTCACCGACCGGGATCTGCTGGCCGGGGTGCAGCGCCGAGGCGTGCCCGAGCTGGCCGCCGGCGCCGATCACGGTGTCGACGTCGAGGACCGAGCGGGCGCCGACGACCACGTCGTCGCCGAGCGTCACCCGCCCCGTGCGGATCACCCCGGCGCGGGCGTGGTGGCAGGTCAGTACCGCGTCGCGGCGCACGATCGTGTTCGCCCCGATCGTCAGCAGGTCCGGGCAGGCCGGGACATGGCGGGACAGGATCATCGTGCCGGGACCGATCTTCGCACCGAGGGCCCGCAGGTAGACCGGGTACAGCGGCGACCCGATCAGCACCCGCATCATCGGGTTGCGGGTCAGCAGCAGCTTGACGGTCCAGAAGCGCAGATAGCGCAGGCTCCAGAGGGGAATCTCCTCGACCCGGAAGCGCCCGATCAGCAGCCACTTGCCCGCGATCGGCAACAGCAGCGACCCGGCGACCAGGATCGCGGAGAACTCGACCGCCCGCAGGTAGTTGGCGACCGGTCCGGTGGCCGGGGCGATCACGTCGAAGCCGATGCCACCGACCAGGCCCGCGGCGAAGATCGGGATCAGCAGCACGAGCAGTTGGACCAGCCCGCACACCCGCATCGCCGTCGAGCCCCGCTCGGGGGGCCGGGCGACCGTGGCGATCGGCTCGGTCGGCAGCGAGATCGCCGCGTCCAGCGCTACTCCGGTTGCCGGGTCGCGCGCGGCAAGGGCCGCGGCCAGTTCGCCGAGCGTCGGGTTGGCGTAGACGTCCTTCATGGAGACCTTGGGCAGGCCGCCGTGCTTGCGGACGCGGGCGCAGAACTGCGCCATCAGCATCGAGTCGGCGCCGAGGGCGGTGAAGAAGTTGGCGGTCGCCGGGACCTCGTCGAGCCCGAGGACCTCGCGCAGCACGCCGGCCAGCATGGTCGCGGTGCTGTCGATCGCCGGGGCGGCGACCGGGGCGGGCAGGCTCGCGGACAGCAGCGCAGCCAGTTCGCCGAGCGTCGGGTTGGCGTAGACGTCCTTCATGGAGACCTTGGGCAGGCCGCCGTGCTTGCGGACGCGGGCGCAGAACTGCGCCATCAGCATCGAGTCGGCGCCGAGGTCGGTGAAGAAGTTGGCGGTCGCCGGGACCTCGTCCCGTCCCAGGATCGCACGCAGCAGCCCGGCGAGTTCACCCTCGGTGTCGGTAGGTGCGGCCGTCAGGAGGCTTGGGCCGGCCAACTCCAATGCCGAGTCGCCGCCGCTTGCCGAGGCCACGCGCCACCG
>DATASX010000095.1 GCA_036269075.1 Sporichthyaceae bacterium | reverse complement strand
ATGGGCCGCACCCGCCGCATCGTCTCCCCGGCGCAGTGGTTGGCCCTGGTCGCCCGCGACTCCGGTTGCGTGTTCACCGGCTGCGATCGTCCCGCGCCGTGGTGCCAGGCCCACCACCGGATCCACTGGTCCGCCGGGGGCCCGACCGACCTGTCGAATCTCCTGCTGTTGTGCGACCGGCACCACGACGTCGTGCCTCACCAAGGCTGGGACGCCGAATTCGGGGCGGACGGCCACCCCGAACTACGGCCCCCGGCGTGGGTGGACCCCGAACGAAAACCAAGACGCAACCAGCACTGGCAGACCCGCGTCTCCGACCCGTTCAGTCGAGCTGACTGAGCAGGTCGCGACAGGCGTCCTCGCAGTTCTGGCAGGCCTCCGCGCAGTGCTTGCAGTGCTCGTGGTGGCCCCGGCTGCGATCGTCCCGCGCCGTGGTGCCAGACCCATCACCGGATCCACTGGTCCGCCGGGGGCGCCACGGACCTGTCGAATCTCGTGCTCTTGTGCGACCGGCACCACGACGCAGTGCATCACCAAGCTGGGAAGCCGAACTCGGGCAAGACGGCCACCCCGAGCTACGGCCCCCGCCGTGGGTGGACCCGACCCGAAGACCCAGACGGAACCAATACTGGGAAGCCCAAGCTGCCCTGCAGCTGGGTTGACTTCGCCCTGGTGCTCAGCCCTCGCCGAGGCGGCCGTTGCGGAAGTCGTCGTAGGCCGAGAGGTCCAGCAGGCCGTGCCCGGAGTAGTTGAAGAGGATCACCTTCTCCTCACCCGTCTCCCGCGCGGCCAAAGCCTCGTCGATCGCCGCCCGGATCGCGTGCGCGGTCTCCGGCGCCGGGATCTGCCCCTGTGTCTGGGCGAACTGGACCGCCGCCTCGAAAACCTTGCTCTGCGGGTAGGCGACCGCGTCCATCCACCCGTTGTGGACCAGGTTGCAGATGATCGGGGCATCGCCGTGGTAACGCAGCCCGCCCGCGTGGATGGGTAGTGGGATGAAGTCGTGGCCGAGGGTGTACATGAGCAGCTTCGGCGTCATGCCGGCCTCGTCGCCGAAGTCGTACTCGTAGCGGCCCGCGGTCAGCGTCGGGCAGGCGGTCGGTTCGACGGCCAGCAGGCGGACCCCGGCACCCCGGTCCGGGACGAACGGCAGCGCGATCCCGGCCAGGTTGGACCCGCCGCCGCAGGAGCCGATCACGACATCGGGCAGCCGCTCGCCGGCCTGCTCGAGCTGGCGCTTGGCCTCCAGGCCGATGACCGTCTGGTGCAGCAGCACGTGGTTCAGCACCGAACCGAGCGCGTAGTGGGTGTCTACTCGCCCGACGGCGTCCTCGACGGCCTCGGAGATCGCGATGCCCAGCGAACCGGTGCAGTGGGGATCCTTGTCGAGGAGGGCTCGTCCGACCTCGGTGCGTTCGGAAGGTGAGGCAACGACGCTGCCGTCCCAGGTCTCCATGAGCAGCCGTCGATACGGCTTCTGGTGGTAGGACGCGGCAACCATGTAGACCTGGCACTCGAGGCCGAACTGCTTGCAGGCGAAGGACATCGCGCTGCCCCATTGCCCGGCACCGGTCTCGGTGGAGATCCGCCGGATGCCCTCCGCCGCGTTGTAGAACGCCTGCGGCACCGCGGTGTTCGGCTTGTGTGAGCCGGCCGGGGAGACCGACTCGTCCTTGAAGTAGATCCGTGCCGGGGTGTCCAACGCCTTCTCCAGGCGGCGGGCCCGGACCAGCGGGGTCGGCCGCCACAGCGCGAGCACGTCGAGCACCTCGCCGGGGATGTCGATCCACGGCTCGGCGGACATCTCCTGGCCGATCAGCGCCATCGGGAACAGCGGGGCCAGGTCGTCCGGTCCGACCGGCTGCCCGGTCCCCGGATGCAACGGGGGCGCCAATGGCTCGGGCAGGTGCGGCGCGACGTTGAACCACGCACTGGGGATCTCGTTGGTACCGAGCGTGTATCGCATCCGGGCCGCCTCCGTCGCGTCGGTTGGAGACTGGCACGTCTACGCCAACGGAAAGGGACGCGTCAACCATCGCCCAGAGGCCGCCTGATTTCATGGCGGTCTGGACCCGTGGTGCGGGACGACGAAATCAGGACGTGCAGATGGCGACAGCGGTGGCGGGCAGCGCACATCGGGAGCAGCACGAGAAGCTCGTGACCCAGCTGCGGGAGCGGCTACGGGAGCGGGCGCTGGGCGGGTCGCAGCAGAGCCGCGACCGGCACGTCTCGCGCGGCAAGCTCCTCCCCCGCGAGCGCATCGAACGTCTGCTCGACCCGGGCAGCCCGTTCCTGGAGATCGCCCCGCTGGCCGCGGAGGAGATGTACGACGGCGACAGCCCCGGCGCCGGGATCATCACCGGCATCGGTCGGGTCCGCGGCCGGGAGGTCGTGATCGTCGCCAACGACGCCACCGTCAAGGGCGGCACCTACTACCCGATGACCGTCAAGAAGCACCTGCGGGCCCAGGAGATCGCGCTGGCCAACCGGCTGCCCTGCGTGTATCTGGTGGACTCCGGCGGCGCGTTCCTGCCCCGCCAGGACGAGGTGTTCCCGGACCGCGAGCACTTCGGCCGGATCTTCTACAACCAGGCCACGATGAGCGCGCGAGGCATCCCGCAGGTGGCCTCGGTGATGGGTTCCTGCACGGCCGGCGGCGCATACGTGCCGGCGATGAGCGACGAGGCCGTGATCGTGCGCGACCAGGGGACGATCTTCCTGGGCGGACCGCCGCTGGTGAAGGCGGCCACCGGCGAGATCGTCACCGCCGAGGAACTCGGCGGCGGACTGCTGCACTCGCGGACCTCCGGGGTCACCGACCACCTCGCCGACGACGATCTGCACGCGCTGGAGATCGTGCGCGGCATCGTCGGCTCGCTGGGCCCGGCCGGCCCGTCGGCCTGGGTGCGAACCCCGACCGTCGAGCCACCGCGCCCGCAGTCCGACCTCTACGACGTGGTGCCCACCGACTCGCGCATCCCGTACGACGTCCGCAAGGTCATCGAGATCCTCGTCGACGGCGGGGCGCACCAGGAGTTCAAGGCCGAGTACGGCACCACCCTGGTGACCACGTTCGCGCACCTGCACGGACACCCGATCGGAATCGTCGCGAACAACGGCGTCCTGTTCGGTGAGTCGGCGCAGAAGGGCGCGCACTTCATCGAATTGTGCGTGGCCCGCTCGATCCCACTGCTGTTCCTGCAGAACATCACCGGGTTCATGGTCGGCCGCGACTACGAGGCCGGGGGCATCGCCAAGCACGGCGCGAAGATGGTCACTGCGGTGGCCTGCGCCCGGGTGCCGAAGCTGACCGTGGTGATCGGCGGCTCGTTCGGCGCCGGCAACTACTCGATGTGCGGTCGGGCGTACTCGCCGCGGTTCCTCTGGATGTGGCCGAATGCCCGGATCTCGGTGATGGGCGGGGAGCAGGCCGCCTCGGTGCTGGCCACGGTTCGCGGCGAGCAGGTCGAGGCCAGGGGCGGTGACTGGTCGGCGGAGGCGGCCGAGGCCTTCAAGGCCCCGATCCGCGAGCAGTACGAGTCGCAGGGCAACCCGTACTACTCGACAGCCCGCCTGTGGGACGACGGGATCCTCGATCCCGCGATCACCCGCGACGTGCTCGGCCTGGCGTTGTCGGTGTGTGCCCAGGCGCCCCTGGAACCGGTCTCCTATGGCATCTTCCGGATGTGAGGACCGTGTCAGACATGAATTTTCCGTTCGGCTCCGTGCTCGTCGCCAACCGTGGCGAGATCGCAGTCCGGATCATTCGCACCCTGGGGACGTTGGGCCTGCGTTCGGTCGCTGTGTTCAGCGACGCCGATGCCGACGCTCGGCACGTGCACGAGGCCGACGTCGCCTTCCGGCTGGGCCCGGCGGCTGCGGCGCAGAGCTACCTGAGCATCGAACGGCTGCTGGTCGCCTGCGCCGCCACCGGCGCCCAGGCGGTTCACCCCGGCTACGGGTTCCTCTCGGAGAACGCCGCGTTCGCCGCGGCGCTGGAGGAACGCGGGATCGTGTTCGTCGGTCCGCCGGCTCACGCGATCGCGGTGATGGGCGACAAGATCACCGCGAAGAACACCGTGGTCCGATCGGGTGTCCCGGTCGTGCCGGGTGTGGCCCGTCCCGACATGAGCGATGCCGACCTGCTCGAGGCCGCCGAAGGGGTTGGCTACCCGGTGCTCATCAAGCCATCGGCCGGTGGCGGCGGCAAGGGCATGAGGGTGGTCACCCGGACGGCAGACCTGCAGCCCGCGTTGGACAGCGCACGCCGCGAGGCCCGCAACGCCTTCGGCGACGACACGTTGTTCCTCGAGCGGTTCGTCAGCACGCCGCGGCACATCGAGGTCCAGGTACTGGCCGACGCGCACGGCAACGTCGTTCACCTCGGTGAGCGGGAGTGCAGCCTGCAACGGCGGCACCAGAAGGTGATCGAGGAGGCACCCTCGCCGTTGCTGGACGAGGCCACCCGGCGCCGGATCGGCTCCGCCGCGTGCGCCACCGCCCGCAGCGTCGACTACCGCGGCGCCGGCACTGTGGAGTTCATCGTCTCCGCCGACGCCCCGGACGAGTTCTTCTTCATGGAGATGAACACCCGCCTGCAGGTCGAGCACCCGGTCACCGAGATGACCACCGGCGTCGACCTTGTCGAGTGGCAGCTACGGATCGCGGCCGGGGAGAAACTGACGCTGGATCAGTCCGACATAGGTTTCATCGGCCATGCGGTCGAGGCCCGGGTGTACGCCGAGGACCCGGACCGCGGGTTCCTGCCCACCGGCGGGGTGATCGCCGAACTCGTCGAACCGGCCGGCGCGGGTGTGCGGGTCGACTCCGGCATCCGGGCCGGGTTCCGGGTCGGCTCGGACTACGACCCCATGCTGGCCAAGGTGATCGCCTACGGGGCGGATCGCGAGCAGGCGTTGACCCGCCTGGACACGGCGTTGGCCCACACGCTGGTCCTCGGGGTCACCACCAACGTCTCGTTCCTGCGGGCACTGCTCGGCGACCCCCGGGTCCGGGCCGGCGACTTGGACACCGGCCTGCTGGACCGCTTCGTGACTGACCGTCAGATCGAGCCGGTGCCGGTCGAGGTGCTGCTCGCGGTGGCTGCTGCGGACTGGCCGGCCCTGATCGCCCACGATGCCTCGACCGATCCGTGGGCCAGTCTCGTCGGCTTCCGGATGGGCGACCCGGCGGCGCACCGGGTCCGGTTGGAGCACGCCGGCGGCGTGACCACCGTCGAGTTGACCGGCGCGCCGGCGGCCGCGCACGCGATCTTCCACGGCCCCGACGATGCCGTCGGCGACCCGGTGTCGTTCGCCGCGTCGCGAGTCGAGGAGGGGGTTGCCGTCGTGCTCGACGGCGTGCGCCGGGTGCACCGCGTGCTCGCCGTCGACGACGGTTGGTGGGTGCACGAAGCCGGCGTCACCCGGCACCTGCGGCGGGCCCGGCACGAGCGGTTGCGCGGGGCCGACGCGGGGTCCGGGTCGGGCGAGATCACCTCGCCGATGCCGGGAACCGTGCTGGCCGTGCTGGCCGCCGACGGGACGAGCGTGGGCCGCGGCGAGGCGGTGCTGGTAGTCGAGGCGATGAAGATGGAGCACACGTTGACCGCCGCGGCCGACGGCGTCGTGTCGGTGCTGGTGCGCGTCGGGGAACAGGTGAAGCTGGATCAGGTCGTCGCCCGCATCGCGCAGGCCGAGGGGAGCCCGGATGAAACCCACTAGGAGCATCGCATGAAGCACGCCGACTGCCCGGTCGTCGACGTCACCGTCGAGGTGGCGGCGGCGCCGGAACGGGTCTGGGAACTGGTGAGCGACATTGCGGTGATCGCGAGGCTGAGCCGGGAGACGAAGTCGGTCGAGTGGGTCGACGGAGCCGCCGGTCCGGCCGTCGGGCACCGATTCCGCGGCGTGAACGAGCACGAGGCCGCCGGGCAGTGGACCACCGAGTCGACGGTCGTGGTCTGCGACGCGCCCCGAGCCTTCCAGTGGGACGTCGGCGCGGCGCAGGCACCGGCGGCCAGTTGGGGTTACGAATTGCAGGCCGTCCCCGCGGGCACCCGACTGCGCGGCTGGGGCCGGCTGGGCCCGGGGCCGTCGAACCTGACCAAGGTCATCGAGAAGTTCCCCGAGAAGGAGGAGCGCATCGTGGCCCGCCGGTTGGAGGAGTTCCAGGCCGGCGTGGCGAAAACCCTCGCCGGCATCAAGACCCTGGCCGAGACGTGACCTCGGTGTCGTGAGGACCGCGACGACGCTGGAGGCCTCCGGCGGCTGGGCCGAGGCCTCGCAGTTGGCGCTGGAGGCCGAGGTTCTCGGCCTGGACGTGTGCTGGGTGGCCGAGGCATGGGGGTCGGACGCCCCGTCGTTCCTCGGCTGGTTGGCCGGGCGCACGTACCGGATGGGCTTGGGCTCCGGGATCCTGCAGATCGGCACCCGCAGCCCGGTGCTGATCGCGCAGACCGCGATGACCCTGGCAGAGATGTCCGGCGGGCGTTTCCGGCTCGGCCTCGGCGCCTCGGGACCGCAGGTGCTCGAAGGCCTGCACGGGATCGGTTTCGCGCACCCGCTGGGCCGGACCCGGGAGACCCTGCGCGTGATCCGCGCGGTTCTGGCCGGGGAGAAGGTCGACTTCGCCGGCGAGCACGTGCGGATCCCGTTGCCCGGTGGGCAGGGCAAGCCGATGCGGACCTCGCTGACTCCGCGTTCGGACGTCCCGATCTACCTGGCCACGCAGGCGCCGAAGATGCTCGAACTGACCGGCGAGACCGCCGACGGCTGGCTGGGTACGGCATTCGTGCCCGAGGGCGCCGACGCGCTGCTGGCGCCGTTGCGGGCCGGGGCCGCCCGCGCCGGGCGCGATCTGTCCGCCCTCGACCTGTGCCAGGGCGCGGAAGTCGCCTTCGCGGCCGACGAGGTCCAGCTTCACGAGATGGTGACCGAGCGCAAGCCCGGCCTGGCGTTCAGCCTGGGCGGGATGGGCACGTCCAGCACGAACTTCTACTACGACGCCTACCGCCGGCAGGGCTGGGGCGAGCGTGCCGACCGGGTTCGCGACCTCTGGCAGGCCGGCGACCGGCCCGCGGCGGCTGCCGCCGTCAGCGACGAGATGGTGTTGGCGACAACACTGCTGGGTACCGAGGAGATGGTGCGCGACCGGTTGGCCGCGTGGCAGGCCGTCGGGGTCACCACGGTCCGGCTCTACCCGGCCGGGACCGACCTTGCCGAGAAGCTCGACACGCTGGGTCGGGCGATCGACCTGGTCCGGGGCCTCCCGCCGGGCGGCCCGGCATTCTGACGAGCGCTCAGGTTGGCCGGATCCTGCTCGGTTTTGTCGTGATTCGCCGCAGCGCTCGACGCGTTCGCCGTCGGTTTCCTAGGGTGGCGGCATGACAAACATTCTCATCGCAATCACCGGATCCGACGTCTGGACCTTGGCCGACGGCACCAAGCACCCGTGCGGCTACTGGCCGGAGGAGCTCGTGGCGCCGCACCGCGTGTTCGCCGCCGCGGGCGCCGAGATCACTCTGGCCACCCCCGGCGGTGTCCGTCCCGTACCGGACCAGGCCGGATTCTCCCCCGAGATGAACGGTGGCTCGGCCCAGGCAGGCCAGGCGCACCGGGACTACCTCGACTCGATCTCCGGCGAGATCGACAAGGTCGTCAAGCTGGAGGACATCCGCCCGGCCGATTACGACGCCGTGTTCATCCCGGGCGGCCACGGGCCGATGGAGGACCTCGCGGTCGACGAGAGCTTCGGAGCGCAGCTGGTCGAGTTCGTCGCGGCGGGCAAGAAGGTCGCCGCGGTGTGCCACGGCCCGGCCGGTCTGCTCGCCGCCCGTAAGGCCGACGGGAGTTGGCTTTTCGACGGCTACCGGCTCACCGGCTTCAGCAACGAGGAGGAGACCCAGGTCGGCTTCGCGGACAAGGCACCCTGGCTGTTGCAGGACAAGCTGGCCGACAACGGCGGGCTGTACGAGTCGACCTCGGCGTGGGCGGAGCGGATCGTCATCGACCGCGCGCTGTACACCGGCCAGAACCCGGCTTCCTCGCAGGCCCTGGCGCAGGCGATCCTGAGTCCGTGACCCACGACGGGCTGCGCGCGGCCCTGGAACAGCTGGCGCCGACGGTCGGGAGCCACGCCATGGCGTGGCCCCGGCTGTCGGCGCACCGGTGGACCGAGCCGCAACCGACGGAACTCACCGGCGTGGACGCCCTGTCGTTGTGCGCAGTTGTCTCCGGTCGCAAGACAATCGAGATCGAGCGCCGGACCTGGACGTACGACCCGTTCAACTACCTGGTGCTGACCCGAGGGACCGAGTACGTCACGCAGATCGTCGAGGCGTCGCCCGAGCATCCCTATCTCTCGCTGGCGCTGAGTCTGGAAGCCGGGCTGGTCCGGCAGGTCGCCTCGGAGATGAAGGAACGGACCCTCACGGTCCTGCGTCACCCGGTGGCGGCCGGAGCCGATCCGGACCGGCCCGCGTTCGTCAGCGCCTTCGACGACGAGCTCGCGGGCGCCCTCCTGCGTTTCCTGAAGGCGATCGGCACGGAGTCCGACCGTCGGGTGCTCGCGCCGTTGTATCTACGCGAGATCGCCTACCGGCTGCTGCAGGCCGACCAGCGGGACCGTTTGCTGCAGGTCGTCGCCGCCGAAGCGACCGATCCGGTCTCGACAGCGGCTCGCTTCGTCCGTGCCAATCTGGCGAATCAACTGACGGTGGCTCAGATAGCTGCCCAGGTGGGGATGAGCGCCTCGGCCTTCGCGCATCTTTTCAAGGAGGTCACCGGGGTCTCGCCCTACCAATTCCTGACCCAGGCGCGTCTGGACCGGGCACGCCGGCTGCTCGAGGCCGGCGACTTGACCGTCGGCGAGGTGGCCCGGACCGTCGGCTACACCGGCCAGTCCCATTTCAGTCGTGAGTTCCGGCGGCGCTTCGGTAGCACGCCTAGTTCGTTCGCCCGTGCGACACCGGCGGCCTCGACGGGTCGGTGACCACGGATCGCCGAGTCTCGGTCAGGCGCGCTCGAGGCTGCGTAGTCCGCCGCCGGGCGTCCACCACTCGACGACCAGCAGCGTCGCCTCGGGATTGAGGTGGGTATGCACGACCTCGGCGACGTCGAGGGTGAAGCGGTCCCCGTCGGGCCCATCGACGATCGACCCGACGGCCACCGCGCGTCCCGAGACCTTCGCCTCGCCGGGCCAGTCCGCGTGCGCGCCTTCGACCGGGTCGACCGTCGCGCTGTGCAGAGCCAGCCGGGGATCTCGGCGCAGGTCCGCGCTCTTGCGTGACCCGGCCACCGAGCCGAGCACCAACTCGCCCGCCTCGAACGCCACCTCGATGCCGGAGATGCGCGGCGCGCCGTCGGCCCGCAGCGTCGCGGCGGTGTGGTGCCGACGGTCGGTGAACGCCGCTCGCACTCGCGCCGCGAGATCCGGCTCGCCCCGTTCGAAATCGCCCCACGCGGTCATGACGCCCACGATTCCACGGTGATCTCCGTGTGACACGGTGTGGTCTGGGCCGAACGAAGGAGGAGCCCGGATGCGGACTGTGCTGGTCACCGGGGCGAGCAGCGGTCGCTGCGGCGATCGCCGACCTGCCGCAGGAGTGGGCGGCGCCGGGCTGTCCGGCGGGACGGAGTTCTCCGTGGTGCGCTTCCACGCCGACTGGGACCGGGCTGCCGCGGTGTACGCCGACACGCAGGCGCTGAGCGCGGATGACGTCGCTGAGGCTGTGCACTGGGCGGCGAGCGTGCCCCCGCACGTGAACGTCCATCTGATCGAACTGATGCCGGTGGCCCAGAGCTTCGCCGGGTTTCAGATCGCCCGTTCTCAATGAACGGCGCCCGCGAAGAACCGATTCTGACGCCAAGTCAGAAAATATGGGATCGACCGATGCCCCGGAGGACTCCGCCGGATGTTGCGCCGTGCTTCATCTCCCGTGCAGGGCGAGTCCCGCTTGCGGACATCGGCGCCGACTGAGATCCGGCCGGGGGTGGCGCACTGGTGTCGGTTCTGAAGTCTGCGGCCGTGATCGGCGTCGGCGCCCTGAGCGTGACCCTGCTGGCGGCGGCGCCGGGTGCCGGCGCGCGCAGGTCCCAGCCAGGGCCGGAGGTGGCGGTCACCTCGGTCGGCTACCGGATCACCCCGGCCGGACGGCAGACCCGGCTCGGTGACCTGCCGTTGGCGCTGGCGATGTCGCCGGATGCCTCCATGCTGGTCGCGAGCAACGACGGAGAGGGTCTGCAGTCGTTGCAGGTGATCGACCCGGCCACCGGGCACATCACGCAGCACCTGGACTACACATCGCCGGCAGCGTTGTTCCGCGGGCTCGCGTTCAGCCCCGACGGTTCGCGCCTGTACGCCGCCGGGGGCGGCGACGAGACCGTGCACACCTACCAGGTCCTGGGCGGTCGCCTCGTCGAGACGCCCGCGATTCGGCTGCTGCCGGGCCTGCCGGAGTTGCCGAAACTGCCCGGCAGCAAACCTGATGCACCCCAGCCCAACGACGGCGCGAAGCTCTACCCGGGCGGCCTGGCGGTGACCCCGGACGGCCGCCGCCTGGTCGTCACCGACCTGTTGGGCGACTCGGTCTCCGTGGTCGACCTGACCACGTCGGCCGTCCGCACGATCCCGGCCGGGCACCGCCCCGCGGCCGTCGCCATCACGTCGGACGGCGGCACCGCCTGGGTTTCGGACGAGGGCGGGGACAACCTCACCGAGATCCGCCTGTCCGGCGAACCGGCGCCGGTCGGCACTGTCCGGGTCGGGACCCACCCGCTGGGGATGACCTTGGACCGGCGGACCGGCAAGCTCTGGGTCGCGGACGCGGACAGCGACCAGCTCAGCGTTGTGGACACGGCCCGGCGCGCCCTGGTCGCGACCGTGGACCTGACCACTCGGCACCACGGCCTGGTCGGCATGACCCCGGTCGCCCCGGCGCTCTCGCCGGACGGAACCGCCTTGTACGTCGCGGACTCGGGCGGCGACGCCGTCTCAGTCATCGACGCCCGCTCCGCCCACCTGCGCGGGGCGATCCCGGTGGGCTGGTACCCCAGCGCCGTGGTCGCCACGACCTCGCACCTGTTCGTCGCCAACGCGAAGGGCTACGGGTCCGGGCCCAACGACTTCGGCAACTTCCCGGAGCCGGTCTCCGCGGTCCGCGACCCGGAGTCCTACGTCGGGGCGATGATCGTCGGGACGCTGTCGACGATCAGTGCGCCGATCCCGAGCGACCAACTCGAGGAGTGGACGGCGCAGGTCGCGGCCGACTCCACCGCCCGCCATCGCTCGGTGCGGTCGTTCCTGCCCCCGATCAAGCACGTCGTCTACCTGGTGCAGGAGAACCGCACCTTCGACCAGGTGCTCGGTTCGCTGGGCAAGGGCGACGGCGACCCGACGCTGGACCTGTTCGAGGACGGCAGCGCGCCGAACCAACGCGAACTTTCCTACCGGTACGTCACCTTCGACAACTTCTACGCCGACGCCGAGGTCAGCGCTCAGGGATGGAACTGGACGGTCGCGGCCAACTCCAACCCCTACACCGAGCACCTCTGGCCGGCGAACTACTCGGCCCGCAAGGGCCCGTACCCGTCGGAGAGCGGAAAGCCGGAGGAGGCGCCGAACCGCGACCCGAAGGATGCCTACATCTGGGACCGCCTGGCCGATGCCCACGTGTCGTTCCGCAACTACGGCTTCTACGTCAGCCCCGACAAGGCCGGCGCATTCCACGCCGTCGACCCGGTGCTCGACGCGAACACCGACCACGCGTTCCGCGCGTTCGACCTGAACTGCCCGGACAACGCCGACACCTTCCAGCCGCGCGCCAAATGCGGCGTGGATCGCATCGACGAGTGGCGCCGCGAGTACGCGCACTACGAAGCCACCGACTCGCTGCCAACCGTCGAGTTGATGCGCCTGCCCAACGACCACACGTCCGGGACCAAGCCGGGAATGCCGACGCCGCGGTCCTACGTGGCCGACAACGACCTTGCGCTGGGCAAACTGGTCGAGACAGTTACGCACTCCAGGGACTGGGCTTCCACGGCGATCTTCGTCACCGAGGACGACGCCCAGAACGGCCCGGACCATGTGGACGCACACCGCACGCTCGCGCTGCTGATCAGTCCGTGGACGCACACCGGGGCAGTGGATTCCACGTTCTACTCGACCGCCTCGATGCTGGCCACGATCGAGGACGTCGTCGGCATCGGCCCGATGACCCGGTTCGACGCCTTCGCCACCCCGATGACCGCGGCATTCGTGACCCGTCCGGATCTCACGCCGTACCGGTACACCCGACCGCCGTTCGCCGGTGAGGAGGCGAACACCGACTCCTCGCCCTTGGCAGCGATCTCGGCGCGGCAACGCCTGGACGTCGAGGACCAGATCGACCCGCAGACCTTCAACGAGGCGATTTGGCAGAGCATCCGCGGCCCCCGCTCGCCGATGCCCGCGCCGCGCCACAGGCTCGCGGCGATGCCGGTCGCCCGTGCTGGCGGCGACGGCGACGACGACTGAGCACCCGCGGCGCGCCGCGATCACAGCTGAGTAACGACTCGTCCCGTTCACACCCCTTGCAGGTTCCGGTAACCCGGCGTGCTTAGGCTCGAATCAGGTCGGTTCGCCGGCCGGAAGCCCGCGGGCGTGGGGAGCGTTCGCGATGGCGGGGAGTGCCGGTCGGCAGCGCGGCCGTTCCGGTGCACCCCGGTGAGGGGAGGGAAGATGTACCAGGATTCGGTCGCAGATCCGCGAGCCGGTGCGCAGGTGTGCCCGTTCTGCGGGGTCGACCTGGAGCAGCACATCGTGTGCCTGGGCGAGCAGGTGTTCGTCTGTGAGGTCTGCATGCACGAGGTGCCGGGGCCGGTGCCCGGTCAGCGGCGCTCGGGCACACCTCGCTGGGCTCAGTCGAGTTCGACGGAGAAGTCCCAGACGGCCAGCACCTTGCCGTCGTGACGCAGCGTCAGTTGTGCTGAGCCCGAGTGGTACTGCGCCCGCAGGACCAACTTCGCCGGGGCGGCCGGGCTGACCTGGACCGAGTCCGGACCGACCGCGGTGAGCGCGACGGTGCGGCCTTGCTCGTCGCGTGAGTTGAGGTCTCCCAGCGCAACTCGGAACGACCCGGACCAGGCCGTCAGGTGCAGGGTGAACGTGCCGACCACCGGGTTGTCCTGGGCGGCCGGGGCCGAGGTTGGCAGCGGCGGGGCGGCGAAGTAGGGACCGGTGGCCACGATCACACCGCGTGCGCCCGGCAGCGTCACGTACACCGGCGCTCCCATGGCCAGCAGTTGCGGATGACCTTCGTCGGCCTGCGGTGGCGGTGCCGCGCTGGGCGCCGTCGGAATCGGCACCGCCCCCAGCTTGGCGACCGTGTCGGGCGCCGAAGCCGCGGAACTACCGCAGCCGGCCAGGAGCAGCACCGCGGCCGCGCAGACCGCGCCCGAGCGCAGCCCGCGGCGGGTCGTCACTCAGGACCCGGCGCGGGCCAACGGCGCCACTGCCGAGTCGTCGGGCCCCGATGCGTCGTCGGAGGAACGGTCCTCGCCGTAAGGGCTGCCGGCCGGCACGGTCGGGCTGCCGACCGCCCACGGGTCGGCCACCGCGGGGTACACGATCGACCCGCTGGGCGCGGGTTTCAGCGCGTGCCCCGAGGGGTTGTTGAACACATCGCCGCCGAACGGCCGCAGCCCGTAGGCGCCCGCGTAGCCCAGGTGGCCGTCGCCGTCAGTGCCGCCGTCGGTGTGGAAGATGTTCTCCATGCTGCGCAGCCAGCTGTAGTGGTTGTACGGCTGGTTGCTCACCGAACCCGGCTTGATGAACCGGGAGATGAGTACCGCGCCGGTGATCCCGCCGCCCGGCGTGGTGTCCTGACCGAAGGCCCGGTAGCCCGGCTGGCTGGTGTTCGGGCCGGGCAGCTCGTTGCAGCAGGCCACGACCGACTGTGCGACGTCGGTCGGGGTGTTCAGCTCCGACTTGGCGTTTCCGGTGAAATCGGCGATCGAGTTGCCGTACATCTTGTACGGCGGGAACGCCTCGTCGAACAGGATCTGGATCAGGCCGTCGTGCTGGAACGCCCGCGAGCTCATGATCTGCGGGATCACCCGCTGCAGGAACAGGTCCGCCGCGTACAGGCCACCCTGGTGGTTGTTCGGGTCGCCGGACAGGTTGTCGCCCAGACACGTCGAGTCGTGGGCATCGGAACAGTTGTCCGGGGTGATCCAGGAGAATTCCGGGGTGGTGTCCTCGGACTTCAGGTCCTCGGCCATCCCGCTCCGCGCCGCGTGTTCACCGGAGGCCGGCAGACCGTCGAGCGGGACGACGCGGGCGCAGTCGTCCGGGTTGTCGATCACCGAGTGGAACCACGCCGCCGGGTTGTGTTTTGGGACGTACTGGTCGTCGGCTGCCGCGCCGCCGATGTCCTTGACGCCGTCCCCGCTCGGGTCGCCGGGTATCCCGCAGCGGTAGGGGTCCTCGCGGCCGGGAGCGCGGCCCATGTCCTGGGCGTAGATCTTCCAGGACACGTCCTGCTCGTCGAGCTGGTTGAACAGGGTACGCACCGGGCGCGGGTACACGCAGCCGCTGGTGGCGTGGACCTGGCCATCCTGGGCCGGGGTGCCTGGCGCGACGTCCTTGTAGGTCGGGCAGTCGGCCTGGTTGTCCGGCGCGGGTGCCTGACCGCCGACCAGGCTGATGTAGTTGTCCAGGCTGTAGTGCCCGGTGCCGTAGTACTGAGCGAGCAACTCGCCGTAGCTGGGCAGCGTCTTCCACAGGTAGTCGTTCTGGTTCAGCCCGGAGAACGTCGCCTCGTAGGACTTGTTCTCCAGCAGGATCGTCCAGACGTGGCCGATCCTGGCGTGGTCCGACGAGCCCGTGGCCGAAGCCGCGGCGCCGGTGCCCGCCAACGAGGCGACCACGATCACCGCCGTCGCGGCACTGAGCCGTACGCGTGCCCTGCCCCACAAGCTCATGCGTCCCCGCCTGTTCGACCGACGGACCGATTCGTCCGCGAAGTCTAAGTACGTCACGAGGATCGCACTGATCCCATGATGACGAAAATGCCGCCGGCAGGTGAACATCGCGTGTCGGGGCCCGGCGCCCGGCGACCGCGCGGTCCAATCCGGTGAACGCGAGCGCGAACAGGCGCGAAACGTTGCCCACTGGTGTGTCGCGTCCCGTCGCGTCGCGGGCCCAGGACGGTCACCCTCGTGGTCATGACGACCACATTCGCCGCCGCCCGGCGGCACCGCCCGGGCGGTGTGATCGAGAAGCTGCCCGAGGTCGACGCCTTCTTCTGGATCATCAAGATCCTCTGCCTGACCGTGGGAGCCACCTTCGCCGAGGCCGTGTCCGGCATCGCCGGCGCGAGCTCGAAGACCACGGCCGTCATCTTCCTGGCCGCCTTCGCCGCCGTCCTGCTCTTCCAACTCTCGCTCGACCGGTACGTGCCCGAGGCCTACTGGCTGGCCGTCACGATGGCCGGTGCGTTCGCGACCTGCTTCACCACCGTGCTCACCGACGACTGGGGCGTGACACCGTCCGCGGCGACCGTCCTGCTGGCCCTGCTGCTGGCCGCCGTGCTCGCTGCCTGGCAGGCCCTGGCGGGCACGCTCTCGTTGGACCGCGTCAACTCACTCGAGCGGGAGGGGTGCTACTGGACGGCCGTCCTGGTCAGCTTCGTGCTCGGCGAGACCGGCCGGGTCTGGGCCGTGCAAGACGTCTCCGCCTCGCCGTTCGGCACGATGCTGATGCCCGCTTTCGCCTGCGCCGCAGTGCTCATCGCCCACCGGTTCGGTGCGTACGTCTCGATCAGCTTCTGGATCGCCTTCGTCCTCACCGGTTCGTTCGGCGCCGACCTAGGCGACTGGGTGCGGGCCGCGCGGTCCGACGGCGGCGTGGGGCTGGGAACCGGGACGACCACCGGGCTGTTCCTGGTGGCGATCGTGCTCGTGACCGCCTTCCGTGCCTCCCGCCGGGTCGACGTGGATCCCGCCACGCTGCACGGCATCTGATCACCCGTCAGCACTGCGTCGGAGGAGCCGCGGGTGCCGAGGCTCCTCCGACGCGCGTTCAGCAGATGCGTGGCAACTGCTCGCCGAGCGGCATGTCGACCACGCGGGTCGCGCCGAATGTCGTGCGGGCCACCACAATTCCCGGGTGATCCGCGACGCACTCGCCGATCACCGTCGCACCGTGGCCGGCCGGGTGCTCGCGCATCGCGGCCAGCACCGCCTCGGCCGAGGCGGCCGGGACGAACGCCACCAGCTTTCCCTCGTTGGCCACGTACATCGGGTCGAGGCCGAGCAACGCGCAGGCGTTGGCGACCTCCGATGGCACCGGGATCGCTCGTTCCTCCAGGCGGATGCCCACCCGGGAGGCGGTCGCGATCTCGTTCAGCGTGGTGGCCAGCCCGCCTCGGGTCGGGTCGCGCAGAACGTGGACGTCGGGCTCGGCGGCTAGCATCGCCGCGACCAACCCGGCCAGCGGGGCGGTGTCGCTGACGATCTGGCTGCCGAACTCCAGGCCCTCACGCACGCTCATGATCGCCACGCCGTGCTGGCCGATCGGGCCGCTGACGATGACCACGTCACCGAGAGCCGCCCGGTCCGGACGGATGTCGATCCCGTCCGGCACCAGGCCGATGCCGGCGGTGTTCACGTAGACGCCGTCGCCGTGACCGGCGTCGACGACTTTCGTGTCGCCGGTCACGATCCGGACCCCGGCGGCCCGGGCCGCCGCACCCATCGCCTCGGCGATGCGGCCGACCAGGCTCAGGTCGGTTCCCTCCTCGAGCACGAAACCGCAGGACAGGACCGCCGGCACGGCGCCGCTGCAGGCCAGGTCGTTGACCGTGCCGTTGACCGCGAGCTCGCCGATCGAGCCGCCGGGGAAGAACAGCGGGCGGACCACGTAGGTGTCGGTCGAGAATGCCAGCCGGGCCCCGCCCAACTCGACCACCGCCGAGTCGCCCAGGATCACGGGGTGGTCGCCGGCGAAGGCCGGCACGAAGAGGTGGTCGACCAGTTCGGCGGACAGCTGCCCACCGCCGCCGTGGCCCATCACGACCTTCGGGCTGTCGCGCAGCGGCAGCGGGCAGGTCCAGGCCGACAGGTCGAGGACGGACTCAGCCAACGCCGCTCACCTCCCGCTGCGGAGTCAGGCGCCGGTACAGGTAGTAGGCGGCGCAGGCGCCCTCGCTGGAGACCATCGTCGCGCCCAGAGGGTTGCGCGGGGTGCACTCCTTGCCGAACGCGGCACACTCGTGCGGCTTGATGAAGCCCTGCAGCACCTCGCCGCTGCGGCACAGCGCCGACTCGGTCACGGAGATGCCGGTGACGTCGAACCGGTGCTCGGCGTCGAACTCGCGGTAGCGGGGGGCCAGACGCCACCCACTGGCCGGGATCGTGCCGATGCCTCGCCAGCCGCGGTCGGTGACCTCGAAGACCTCCTCCAGCAGCGCCCTGGCGGTCGGGTTCCCGGTCGACGGGACCGCGCGTTCATACGCGTTCTCGAGTCTTGCCTCGCCGCTCTCGAGCTGTCGAACGGCCCGTCGGATCCCTTCCAGGATGTCCAACGGTTCGAAGCCGGTGACCACGATCGGCATCCCGAACCGCTCGACCAGCGGCGGGTACTGCTCGGTGCCCATCACGCTGCAGACGTGGCCGGCGGCCAGGAACGCCTGCACCCGGCAGTTCGGCGCGGACATGATCGCCTCGATGGCAGGCGGGACCAGCACGTGCGAGACCAGCATGGTGAAGTTGCGGATACCGCGCCGCGCAGCCTGGTACACCGTCATCGCGTTCGGTGGCGCGGTGGTCTCGAAGCCGATCCCGAAGAACACGACCTCGCGGTCGGGGTTCTCGGCGGCGAGTCGCAGCGCGTCCAGCGGGGAGTACACCACCCGGACGTCAGCGCCCTCGCTCTTGACCCGGAACAGGTCCCGGTCGGTCCCGGGTACCCGCAGCATGTCGCCGAACGAGCAGAAGATGACGCCGGGGCGGGAAGCGATCTCCAGGGCCTTGTCGATCAGCTCCAACGGGGTGACGCAGACGGGACAGCCCGGGCCGTGGACCAAGTCGACCTGATCGGAGATCAGCTGGTCGATGCCGTGGCGGATTATCGAGTGGGTCTGCCCGCCGCAGACCTCCATGATCGACCATTGTCGAGTAGCGGTCGCGTGGATGTCGTCGACCAGGTTCCGGGCCAGCTCCGGGTCGTGGAACTCCTCGAGGTACCTCATCGGTTGCTCCTCTCCTCGCCGCTTGCCTCGGCCGCGGCGCGCGCCCAGGCGTCACCGAACTCGGCCTCCAGTTCACCCATCCGTTGGAACAGCGCGAGCGTCTCCAACGCGGACGTTTCGTCGAGGCGCTGCAGTGCGAAGCCGACGTGCACGATCGTGTACTCGCCGATCTCGAGGTCCGGGACGAACTCCAGGCAGACCTCCTTGAGGACGCCGCCGAAGTTGACCTCCGCCATCCGGCCGTCGGCCGCTTCCCAGATCCGGGTGACCTTTCCCGGGACTGCCAGGCACATGCTGTACTCCTTCTCGAAGCGCCGAAGTGACGGGGGGTCAGCTCGCCTCAAGGCGGGGTCCGGGCGGCCACCACCAGTTGGCCGAGCGCGAGACCAGCGTCGCTGGGTGGCACTCGGCTGTGGCGCAGCACACGGAAGCCGGCGTCGGCCAACGACCGCACGCACAGCGTGGTGAGCAAGGCGTTCAGGAACACACCGCCCGACAGCGCGACGGTGTCCGGGGCGCCGGCGGCACGCAGGGCGACGGCGGTACGCGTCACCAGATCGGCGACGGCGAGGTGGAACCGGGCCGCGATCACCTCGGCCGGGGTCCCGGCCAGCACGTCCGCGGCGGCGGCGGCCACCACCGGTGCCGCCCTCAGTTGCCGTGGTACACCGGTCTCGATCCCGAACCGGTAGGGGGCCCCGGCCTCGGGCAGGGCCGCGGCGGCCAGTTCCTCGAACCGCATCGCGGCCTCGGCCTCGTAGGCCACCCGGTGGCAGACCCCGGCCAGCGAGGACATCGCGTCGAACAACCGCCCCATGCTTGAGGTCGGCGCGCACGCCACCCCGGTCTCCAACTGACGGGCCATCAGGTTGCGCTCGACCGGGTCGCACGCGGCAACGCAGGGCAGCCGCGGATCCCAGTCCACCCCCGCCGCGCGCAGGTGCGACAGCGCCATTCGGCACGGGTTGCGCACCCCGGCGTCCCCGCCCGGCAGCGGCACGTAGGCCAGGTGCGCGGCGCGTTCGTAGCCCGCGTAGTCCGCGACCAGCACCTCGCCACCCCACACCGCGCAGTCGGCGCCGTAGCCCGTGCCGTCGAAGGCGAACCCGAGCACCCGCGTGGTGCCGTCGTGCCCGTTCTCGGCCATCGCTGAGGCGATGTGCGCGTGGTGGTGCGCCACCTTTCGTACTTCGCGGTCGCCCGCGTGCCGCCGCGCCCAGGCGGTGCTCCGGTAGCCGGGATGGGCGTCGCAGACGAGCAGTTCCGGTCGGACGCCGGTCAAGGTGGCGAGGTGCTCGGTGGCCGCCTCGAACGCCTGCTGGGTCGCCAGGTCGTCCATGTCGCCGACGTGTGCGGACAGCCAGGCGAAGCGCCCGTCGCCGACCGCGAACGTGTTCTTCAGATCGCCGCCGACGGCCAGGGTCGGGCGGACCGGGACCGGCAGCGCGATCGGCATCGGCGCGTAGCCGCGGGAGCGGCGCACCGGTAGTTGGACGCCGGCCGCGAGGCGGACCACCGAGTCGTCGCACGGCACATGGATCGGGCGGTCGTGGCTCAGCCAGGCCTCGGCGATTCCGGCCAGTCGGTCGAGGGCGGCGCCGTCGTCGATGACGATCGGTTCACCGGCGAGGTTGCCGCTGGTCATCACCAGCGCCCGGGGACCGGGCGGGTCACCGGGCAGGCCGAACAACAGATGGTGCACCGGGGTGTAAGGCAGCATGACGCCGAGGTCGGGATGCTGCGGCGCGACGCTCGCTGCGACCAGGTCCGTCGCCCGGCGGCGCAGCAGCACAACCGGGCGGCGCGGGTCGGAGAGAAGCTCCCTCTCGACGGGACCCAACACGGCCAGTGCAACGGCGGTGGGGACGTCCCGGACCATCACCGCGAACGGCTTGTCGCCGCGGTCCTTCCGTTTGCGCAGGCCGGCCACGGCAGTCTCGTCGTCCGCGGCGCAGGCCAGGTGGTATCCGCCGAGACCTTTCACGGCGACGATCGCCCCGCCGGCCAGCAATTCCCGCGTCGCGGCCAACGCGGCGTCGCCGGACACGTCAGGTGCGCCCGGTCGGTGCAGCCGAAGTTGCGGTCCGCAGTCGCGGCAGGCCACGGTCTGCGCGTGGAACCGGCGGTCGGCCGGGTCGGCGTACTCGCCGGCGCAGGTCGCGCACAGCGGGAGGTCGGCCATCGTGGTGGCCGGCCGGTCGTAGGGCAGGTCGACGATCACGGTGAACCGCGGGCCGCAGTTCGTGCAGCTGATGAACGCGTGTCGGTACCGACGGTCGGCCGGGTCGCGAAGTTCGGCCAGACAGTCGTCACAGGTGGCGATGTCGGGGGAGACGAGAGTGCGCGCCGGCCCGCCCTGGGAAGCGGCGATCGTGAACCCGGTGCCGCCACTGCAGGGGATCTGACTGACCGTCACCTCGGTCACCGCCGCGAGCGGGGGAGCATCCGAGCGGATCCGCTCGGTGAACCTGGCCAGCGCGGGCGGGCTGCCCTCCACCTCTATCGTCACTCCGTCCGGGCCGTTGGCAACCGATCCGGACAGCCCGAGTTCTCGCGCTGAGGCATAGACGAACGGCCGGAACCCGACGCCTTGCACCAGGCCCCGCACCTGCACCCGATGCCGACAGCGTTCGACCGCGCGCTCACTGGCTACGTTGGGCGTGGCAACCTCTCTCTGCAGTTCGTCACCGACCGTGGCCGGAAACAGTCCTTCCTCGCCGGTTCCGCGGGCTGTCCCGAGCGCAGTTGCTGCCGTCGGGAAATCTGCCCGGCCGTGGGCGATCAGGCCGCCCGGCCCAGACGCGACAGGTCCCGTGCGATCGGCACGGCGACCGCCAGCGCCCCGCCGACCCACCGCTTCACCTCCGCCGACTCCTTGATCCCGGCACAGGCCGAGCAGATCCGGGCCATCCCCTCCTTGCCCTCCCTGGTGCCGACGAGGAACCCGACCGCGAAGCCGACCAACGTCTCCATCAGAACTCCGTTCTCGCAGCGCAACGGACGGACCCGCGCCCCGGGTCGGGGGGCGGCACAGTCACATCTCCCGAATCTCCAGGTAGCGCTTGATGTCCGGCAGCGACTGCACCACCGCAGCCACCGTCGCCGCGAGCAGCAGGGCCTTGATCAGGCGAACGATCACGTTGACACCTCCTCGACAGTTGTTCTTCCGACATTCGGCCGCGTCTCGGCGGCCAGGCGCTCGACGAGACCGCGCAGGGCAGCCACCGATTCCGGCACCGCGGCGGCCACCACTGGGGTCAGGCCCATACCTTCGGCGGTGACCGCCGGTTCGCAGGCCAGCACGTAAATCCGGTCCACCCGGCCGCCCAACGAGCCGAGCGTGCGCAGGATCGCGACTGGTTCCATCCCGTGCGCGTCCAGCAGTGGGCCGTCCTCCGGAGCTCCGACGCCGGCCGGGTCCACCTCCACCAGGGTGACGGTCCCCGGGGCCTCACCGCGGGGTGCGGCGTCGACGATCACGAGAACGTCGTAGCCCTCGAGCAATTCGTAGGTCAGGTGCAGGCCACGGATGCCGAAGTCGACAGCCGTGAACTCCGGCGGTAGTTCCGAACCGCTGAACTGCCGCAGTACCTCGGGGCCGAATCCGTCGTCGGTCAGGAAAATGTTGCCGACACCCGCGATCAGGGCCTTCATGACGGGATCACCAGTTCGACCTCGTCGGGGTCGAAGTACAGGTACCGGCCGTGCCACCGGGAGATCTCCGCAAGTTCCGCGTCGTCGTCCGGGGTAACGCCGAGATGGCGCTTTCCGTCGACGTCGAACAGCACGCATTCGACCGTCGCGGTCCGCCCGGCCAGGAACAGGTCCTGGGCGTCGGTTCGGCGCCCGGCCGCGCCCGGCCGCAGGCGCACGCGGCTGCCGCGGGCCACCACGACGCCATCGATCAGCACGGAGTCGGTCTCCGGGTCGACGGAGGCGTCGGCCCCGGGGTCCCACCAGGGTGCGTCGGGGGTGAAGTACGTCGGCAGGTCCTCCTGCGCGGCCGGTCCGCCGGGTGCGACCCCGGTTCCGTCGCCGGTCTCCCCGGTCACCTGCCGCAGGTAGCGCAGCGCGCCGTGCAGCCGGTCCAACTGGTCCGCGGGAAGGGTCTCGACGTGGTCGATGACCGCGGCAGCACGGGGGTCGGTCGCCCGGGCCTGTGCCTTCTCATCCTCGGTCAAGGTCATGGTGCGCAGCGTCAGGATCTCATCGATCTCGCAGGCGTCGTAAAGGTTTTCCGGGCTCTCCGGGGCAATCTCGGGATGGTCGGCCAGGATGATCGGCGAGGAGAGCACCACCGCAGCCGGGCGTTGTGACCCACCCGCGAGCACGGGCCAAGTGCCTTCGTTGGTGCAGGAGTCGACCAACGGACGTGCCCATTCCGGTGGGTCGGTCATCGACAGGAAATGGCCGGCATCGAGTGCGAGCAAGGTGTGCGCGGCGATCAGGGCGCGGGACAAGGCCTCATCCCGATCCGCTCCACCGCCTCGGCTGAGGTTGGCGACCTCTACGGCCAACCGCACTGCGCCGTAGGGCCCGGGCAGCTCCGTGACGCTCACCGAGACCGCCCCACGAACGGTCCGGCACAGCCGGTGCACTCCAGCCTCGCTCCGCTCGTCGCCGTCGAACTCGAACTCGTGTCTGACTCCGGCACGCAGCTCGGAGACGGCGCAGCGTAAGCAGACCTCGCGCTCGAGAGTTTCGTCCCAGTCGGGTTGGCCGCCCCCGGTGCGGCGGATCACGTGCAGGAATCGGATCTCGACGGTCAGCCGCGCCGAATCGGGGGCCTCGGTGACGACCTCGGTACGGCATCGGGACCGCTCGGACGGGTCGGCTGCGGCGTACGCCGGCGACATCAGCACGCCGAACTGCCAGCGGGTCCGGTTCTTCGCCGAGGACGCCCGGTAGGGGTAGAGCACGTAGCCCTCGTACAGGACGGCATCGGCGACGGCCCGGGCACCGGCAAACGGGTCGGTTGTGGTTGTCATGCGGTTTCTCGCGCTTCGGTGCGGTCCGGCGTCCCGGCGAGCCCCGGAACCTGATCAGGTCCCGGCAGCTCATCGATCCCGGCCACCTCGTCGAGCAGTGTGGTGATCGCCTGTTCCCACGTGGGGATCGCCCGGCGGTTCTTGAATGCGCCCAAGGTCTGCAGGGTGTCGCGGGACAGCCGGATCCATCCGCAGTTCGGGAAGAACCGGTCCATCATCTCGCGCCAGACGCCGATCGGGACCAGGCATGGCGCCTCCGCCTGCCAGGAGACCGGGGCCACGCTGAAGCCCGTCTCGCCCTTGGTGAACACCGTCCCGCTGAACAGCAGCATCAGCGGGATGTCGCCTTCGTCGAGGGCGTGGAAGTAGGTGGTGGCCGCGATCTCCAGGTCGTAGGTGCACGGCACCGGGAGATCGAAGTCGCACGAGTCGCTGAACCCGGGGACCATCGCGGGCACGGTGGCGAACTGCAACGGACGCAGTGTGTCGGCCCATCGGGTGGTGGCGCCGAACAGATCGCCGAGGTTCGCGGCCTCGGTAGGGCTGTACCGGCGCTTCTGCGGTTCGATCCGCAACTGAGCCCGTAGCGCGATGGCGTGAACCTTCGCCCCGCTCCGTTCGGTGACCCGCAGGCGGATGTTCAACGTGGGACCGGCCGCGTAGATGTCGGCAGCCACGCCCAGGCACTGGAAGGACAGGTCAGCCACGGGTTCCCGCCGTCTCGATGTCCTCGGCCGTCACGACCTGCGCCCGGTCGCGGACGCGGTCGAAGAAGGCGTCGAGGTCGGCTTTGACCTCAGCGCCGCCGTCGAAGCCGCTCCAGTGCATCCGCACCTTGCCGACGAGTTCGTAGCAGGCGTCGATCGGTATCAGGTAGCACTCGTGCCGGCCTGCCCGATCGCGCCGCACCACCAACGCCTCGATGTCGGGGAGCATCGCGGCGACCAGCAGGTTGTCGGCCCAGACGGCCTCCCAGGCGGAGAGGTCCAACAGCGACTCGGTGGCACCTGCCGGGCTCGGGTAGTGCGCGACGATTCGGTCCACCACCGAGTTGTGGAAGAAGAAGGCGATCGCGACCGGTACCTGCAACTGTTCCCAGTGTTCGGCGGACAGGTGCAACTGAGGGTCAGTCAGATATCGCTCGGGCACTGCCCGGTAGTGGCCACGGCTGGCGCCCGTGGCGGTGAACAGCAGGGCACACGGTCGGCACGTGCACAGCAGGCGCCTGCTGTCGATGTCGACCACGTGGGAGTGCTCGTCGGACACGTCGAGGCCGCACATCTCGCAGAACTCACCGAGCGGCCGCGGTGCGCGTTCAGCGAACCGGACCGGTAGGGAAGTCGTCCTCCGCGCCACGAACCGGTGCAGGCCGGGTGCGTTGCTCATCTCATCTCCTCCGTTCGCCGACCGTCAGACTCCGATCTCCGCGGTCAGTGCCACCCGGACCCCGGCGTCGTCGTCGAGCAAGGGGAACGGCGCGAGGTGTCGGCCGGTGCCGTCCTGGGCCTTGCCCGCCAGTCGGAGGTCGTAGCGAGCGGCGCACGAACCGCACTGCAACAAGTCGCCGCTCAATCCGGACCCGACAGCACTCAGCACCGATCCGCACGTGGCACAGGTGTCGGCGTAGGCGTAGAGGCTCTCGCCCAACCGGCAGATCAACAACTGCGCCTGGTCCAGGCGCACCGCGCCGAAGCGTCCGACCGTAGGCAGCTCGGCCGTCGGCACCGCCCGCCAGCGCGGGCCGGGAAGCGCTGCCTCCAGGCCCGGGCCACGCCCGATCTGGAGCAGCCGCTCCGGTGGCGTCGACTGGCCCTCGACCTCGATGCCGGCTACCTCGGGGGCCGCTTTGAGCACGGCCTCCTCGATCGTCATCCGCACGGTGACCGTCGAGGACGGACATCCGTGGCAGCTGCCGTCCAAGCGCAGGTGGGCCACCCCGGCACCGTCGATGCCCAGGTAGGCGACGCCGCCGGCGTGCGAGCCGAGATAGGGCCGCACCTTGTCCAGCGCCTGCTCGATCCGGACGTCGACCTCGACGGGGTGCAGCCCGTGCAGGATCAACTGGCTCTCGACCAACGGATCCTGCGCCAACGTGAGCAGCAATGCCGGGTCGGCCGCCACGACAATCTCGACGACGTTGGCAAGTCCCGATCCGTAGTAGTCGACCAGCAGGCCGATCAGCTCTTCGGCTGTCGCCGCGGCGCGCTTCCCGCCCTGGCGAGCGAGTTGAGCCAACAGCGACTCGACCCGCTCGCCGATCTCCTCGGCCTGACTGCCCATCAGGTTGCCAGCGTCTGCTGCATCATCGCCGGGTTGTGGACGGTCTTGATGGTCTTGCCGTCGCCCAGGTACATGTGCACGCCGCAAGGCAGGCACGGGTCGAAGCTGCGAACCGCTCGCATGATGTCGATGCCCTTGAAGTTGTCCGGTGGGTTCTCCTCGAAGATCGGGGTGTTCTGCACCGCGTCCTCGTAAGGACCTGGAGTCCCGTAGACGTCGCGCACGCTGGCGTTCCACGGCGTGGGCGGGTACGGGTGGTAGTTGGCGATCTTGCCCTTCTTGATCACCATGTGGTGGCTCAGCACGCCGCGGACGGCCTCGGTGAACCCGCAGCTGAACGCCTCGTCGGGAACCGTGAACGAGTTCCACGTCTTGGTGTTACCGGCGCGCACCTCCGCCAGTGCCTGCTCGATGAAGTACATCGCGCACCCTGCCGCGTACGCCTGGAAGTAGGTGCGCGCCCGATTGCGCTCCAGCGCGTTGCTCCACTGCGGGATCTTCCACTCGAACGTTGCCTCGGGCTTGTTCATGGTCTTGGGCAGGTTGATCACGACGCTGTGCCCGGTGGACTTGACATAACCGCAGTCGACCAGACCGCCGAGAGCGGTCGCCCACAGCCGGGCGATCGGACCGCCGCCGGTGTCGCAGGCCAGGTGATCGGTCCCGTCGAACCAGCGCGGCGACATGACCCAGCTGTACTTGTCGTCGAAGTCGCGCTTCTGCGGGCGCGGGATCGTCGACTGGTTCCACGGGTGGTTGCGGTCGACGGGGTTGCCGAGCACGTCGCGCTCGACGAACATCGGCTCGCTCTCCCAGCTCTGGTAGTACGAACTGCCGAGCAGGATGCGGATGCCCAGGTTGATGTTCACCAGGTCGTTGGTGATCAGCTTGCCGTCGACCACGACGCCTGGACTGACGAACGCCTTGCGGCCCCAGTTGGTCATGTTCTCGTACTTGAAGTCGCAGTGGCGCGGGTCGTTCAAGGCGCCCCAGCAGACCAACTGCGTGCGGCGCAGGCCGACCTGCTCGTAGCCGGGAAGTGCCTGGTAGAAGAAGTCGAACAGGTCGTCGTGCAGCGGCACCACGCGCTTCATGAACTCGATGTAGCGCATCAACCGGGTCAGGTAGTCGGTCATCAGTTGGATGGTCGGCGTGGTGCCGACACCGCCCGGGTACAGCGTGGACGGGTGGACGTGGCGGCCTTCCATCAGGCAGAACATCTCGCGGGTGTACCGGGAGACCTGCAGGGCTTCGCGGTAGAAATCGCCCTCCAGCGGGTTCAACGCCCGCATGATGTCGCCGATGAACTTGTAACCGTGGTCGGCCGCGTGAGGCGACTCGGTGCGGTTGGCCAGCTCCAGCACCCCGGGGTTGGTCTCGCGGACCATCCGCTCGCAGTAGTCGACTCCGACCAGGTTCTCCTGGAAGATGTTGTGGTCGAACATGTACTCGGCGGCCTCGCCGAGGTTGATGATCCATTCGCCCAGCGCGGGCGGGTGCACGCCGTAGGCCATGTTCTGGTTGTAGACCGAACAGGTTGCGTGGTTGTCGCCGCAGATGCCGCAGATGCGGCTGGTGATGAAGTGTGCGTCGCGCGGGTCCTTGCCCTTCATGAACAGGCTGTACCCGCGGAAGATCGACGAGGTGCTGTAGCACTCGGCGACCGTCTTCTGCTTGAAATCGATCTTCGTGTAGATCCCGAGGCTGCCGACGATGCGGGTGATCGGGTCCCACGCCATCTCGGTCAGGCCGTCCGAACCCGGCTGATTGGCCGACGCGCGGTGCTTGGAAATCGTTGTCATCGCCGGGTCACCGTCCCTTGTATCCGGACTTGAGAGCGGGGCCGCGGGTTCGCCACGACGGTTCCTTGTTCAAGGTGTCCATGGTGAACTTCCGCAGCGTCCGGATCACCGTCCCGTAGGCCATCGACGCGGTCGTCGACACCTTGCCGCCCGGTGGCTCGTCCATGAACGGCATGAACTTGTCCGGGAAGCCGGGCATCGTGCAACCGATGCAGATTCCACCGACGTTCGGGCAGCCACCGATCCCGTTGATCCACCCCCGTTTGGGGACGTTGCAGTTCACGACCGGACCCCAACAACCGAGCTTCACAATGCACTTGGGGGAGCCGTACTCGGTGGCGAAGTCGCCCTGTTCGTAGTAGCCGGCGCGGTCGCAGCCCTCGTGCACGGTGGCCTCGAAGAGCCACCGAGGTCGCAGTTCCTTGTCGAGCGGGATCATCGGGGCCTGACCGGCCACCTGGTAGAGCAGGTAGACGAGGGTCTCGGAGAGGTTGTCCGGGTGGATCGGACATCCCGGGACGCAGACGATCGGGAGCCCGGCCTTCGACTTCCAGTCCCAACCCAGATAGTCCGGCACCCCCATTGCGCCGGTCGGGTTCCCCGCCATCGCGTGGATGCCGCCGTACGTGGCGCAGGTGCCAACCGCGATCACCGCGGTCGCCTTCGACGACAGCCGGTCCAGCCACTCGTTCGTGGTCCGGACCTCGCCGGTCTCCGGGTCGTTGCCGAACCCGCAGAAGTAGCCGCCGTTGTCCTTGTTCAATTCCTCGTTCGGGATCGATCCCTCGACGACCAACACGAACGGTTCCAACTCGCCGCGGTCGGCCTTGTGCCACCACTCGATGAAGGTGTCGGCGCCGGTCTCCGGCCCGCACTCGAAGTCGATCAAGGGCCAATGGACCGCCACCTTGGGAAGTCCGGGCAGAGCGCCGAGGGCGATCTCCTCGATGCTCGGCTGGGTGGCGGCCGTCAGGGCGACGGAGTCACCGTCGCAACCGAGACCACCGTTCATCCAGAGAATGTGTACGACACCTTCGTCGGTCGCCGTGCTCATCGCCTCGGTACCTCCTCGACGCCCGCGACGTCGATAGCGGGAAATGTGTCGGGACGGCTCGCACTCTACGCCCGCCGTCGATATTGGCAATAGCTCGAAAAGCCTTTGTGCATAAGGGATTTTCGGCTGAAATCCGGGAGTTCGTCGAATGCGATCTCGGGTACTCACGGACTCCGGGATTCCGTAAATGCCCGACTGCGCCACTCGGTCGGACGCGCTAACGTGAGCCTCATGGAGCTCTCGCAGGGCGTGCGCAAGTTGGGCCCGCACAACGGCGCGGTGCGTGTCCGCACTGGGCGTGAGGGCGTCGCCGCGCGCGTCGGGCACGATCTGTTGATCGGTTTCCAACAGTGGTCGGGGTCGGTGGAGATCGGGCCCGGCGGTCAGCAGGACGTGTCGGTCGAGGCTGCCGTGGAGGTCGCGTCGCTGACGGTGCTCTCCGGCACCGGCGGGGTGAGTGAGCTGTCCGCCGCCGACCGCGCCGACATCACCAAGAGCGCGCTGAAGGTGCTCGACGCCGAACGCCACCCGACGATCGAGTTCCGGTCCACGGCGCTGCGGTCCGGCTCCTGGTTGCTCGACGGCGACCTGACGGTGGCCGGCCGCACCGCCCCGCTGACGCTGCGGGTCGTCGAGTCCACCGCGGGCGGGTACCTCGCCACCGGGCGGATCCGGCAGAGCGATCTGGGCATCAAGCCGTACAAGGCGATGCTGGGCGCTCTGCGGCTGGCCGATGAGGTCGAGATCGAGGTCGAGGTGCGCCTGTCCGACCAGTGACCGAGCGACGGACTGCCCCGGCCAATCGTTGACTGCTCGTGATCACGCGGGGAGACTGGTTGCAGAGCGTCTCGCGCCCAGGCCCCCGGCGCGCTCTCGAACGAGTTGCCCCGGCGTTCGAAGGGTCGTCCGATGTCGCAGTCGCTGCACGAGTCGAACCGGGCTCGCCATTGGGTCTGCGCGCTCCAGATCGCGGAGCGCCGCCATCAGTTGGGGCTCACTCAGCAGGACGTCGTCGATCGGTTGGCCGCCCTGGGGGTGTCCACGACAAACCGGACGTTGTCGGCGATGGAGCACGGCCAGGGGATTGACGTCGGGCGAGTCCCGGAGCTCGCGGTCGCGCTCGACTGCTCGGTCACTTACCTCCTGGGCCTGACTTCCCACCCAGCGCAATGGGTCCCGGATGACGGGTCGCGCCCGGGTGTGTCGGGGGTGCCCCGGGCCGGGGGCGACGCGGCCGGCGGCTGGTACCACGGGGTCTGGCGCTCCGACGCCGATCCGGAGGACGGCGACCGACCTGCGCTGACCCAGCTGACTGCGAACCAGCGGGCGAGCCTGCGCCGGTTCACCGATCGTGGCGCCACGGCGGAGGAGTCTCGCGCCCGGCCACGGACCCGCCATGCATGAGCTTTCCCTGTGCGGCGCGATCGTCGACGTGGCCCGACGCCGCGCCGGCGACCGCCGGGTGGAGGTGATCCACCTGCGGATCGGCGAACTGCGACAGGTCGTTCCCGACTCGCTGCATTTCTGCTGGTCGATGGTCACCGCGGAGACGTCGCTCGAGGGCTGCACGCTGGACGTCGAGCGAGTCGCCGCGGTCCTCGAGTGCGGATCTTGCGGGAGCTCCTGCGGGATGGGCGAACAGATCGCATTCGCCTGCGTGACCTGTGGCGCACTTGACGTGTCCGTCGTCGCCGGCGAGGAATTCCTGGTCACCGCACTGGATCTGGTTCCTGCGTGAACCCGATCGCGGGGTGCTGAGGATGGGCCGATTCCACCGCCACGACGACGAGTCGCGCCACGGGCACGGCCACGGGCACGGAGATGACCACGGCCACGACCACAGCCACGGCGACGGCCACAGCCACGGTGACCTGTCCGGGTACGCGACCGAGCGTGAGCGCGTCCTGGTGCTCGACCGCATCTTCGACGAGAACGACCGGGTTGCGGCGGCCAACCGCGACGACTTGGCGGCGGCCGGCACCTACGCGGTCAACCTCATGTCCTCGCCCGGTTCGGGCAAGACGACCCTCTTGCGGGAGACCCTGCTGCGGCTGGCGGACCGGCTTGCGATCGCCGTCATCGAGGGCGACATCGAGACCAGCCTGGACGCGGATCGGCTGCGCGGGCTGGGTGCGGTGGTCGAACTGGTCAACACGGGCAACGGCTTCGGCGGCGAGTGCCATCTGGACGCCCCGATGGTTCGCCGGGCGCTGACCCGGCTGTCGTTGGAGTCGCTGGACCTGGTGCTGGTCGAGAACGTGGGCAACCTGGTCTGTCCGGCGGAGTTCGACGTAGGGGCCCATGCACGGGTGATGATCTGGTCGGTCACCGAAGGCGAGGAGAAGCCACTGAAGTACCCGGTGATGTTCCGGGCCGCCGACCTCATCCTGATCAACAAGGTCGACCTGCTGCCGCACCTCGACGTCGACCTCGCGGCATTCCGGGCGAACCTGGAGCGCGTGCGGCCCGGTGCCGCGACACTCGAGATCAGCGCGCGCACCGGCGTGGGGCTCGACCGGTGGTGCGACTGGCTGGCGAACCACGCCTGACCGATCGTCAGAACCATGCTCGGGCGATGATGTGGCCGTGGGTGAAGCGCGCGGTCGACTGGTCCTGATCCGGCACGGCGAGACCGAGTGGAGTCGGCTCGGCCGGCACACCGGGCGCACCGATCTCGAGCTGACGGCCGCCGGCGAGGCCGCCGCCCGAGCGCTCCGGGTCGGGCTTGGGGAGTGGCGGCCCGCCACCGTCCTGGCCAGTCCGCGGATCCGGGCGCGGCGCACCGCGGAGTTGGCCGGCCTGCACATCACCGACATCGACGAGCGGCTGGCTGAGTGGGACTACGGCTCGCTCGAGGGGCGGACCACCACCGAGGTCAACGTTGAACGCGCCGCCGCCGGCCTACCGCCCTGGTCGCTGTGGCGCGACGGCGCCCCGCAGGGCGAGACCCCCGAGCAGATCGGTGCTCGGGTCGACTCGCTGCTGGCCGACCTGTCCGGAGCGCTCGCGGCCGGCGACGTCGCCCTGGTCGCGCACGGCCACGTCTCCCGCGTCCTCGGGGCCCGCTGGCTGGGCGAGCCGGTTGCGTTCGGCTCGGCCCTGATCCTGGGCCCGGCCCGGGTCTGCGTCCTGGGCGCCGAGCACGACCGACCCGCCATCGAACTGTGGAACGCCACCGGACTGCCCGCCGCCTAGCCGCCGGACCGCCCCCGCCGGACCGCCCCCCGCCGGACCGCCCCCCGCCGGACCGCCCCCCGCCCGCCACCTGACCCGTTCAGCCCGCCACCAAAAACCACTGGCGGGAAGAGTTGCAAGTGGTGTGACGACTTTCGCCCCGGCGGTCGCCTCAGGCGTGGCAACTCTGCCCGTGGGTGGTGGGTTGAGGCCAGGGGTGGTGGGTTGGGGCCAGGGGTGGGGTGGGGTGGGGTGGGGCTGGGTCCTCAGCCGTCGCCCGGGCCCGGTCCGGAGTCGAACGTCTCGCGCCCGCCTTGTTCGACCGCATGCTCGTGCACGGTCTGCGGGTTGCGCGCCGGCGGGGTCTGGGCCGGGGCGACGGTTGCCGGCGGGGTCGCGGGTGGCTGGTGGCCATGCCCGTCGCCGGGCGCCGGCGGCGGCGGGGTCGACACCGGCGTGGCCACCGGGGTGGGGGCGCTCGTCGGCGGCTGCCCGGTGCTGCCCGGGAACGGCGGGAACTGGAGCCCGATCCCGGGGGCCGGGGTGGCGCCGGCCGTGGGGGCCGCGGTCGGCGTCGGCGCGTCGGTCGGGTCCGGGGTCGCGGGGGTGGCGCCCACGCCCGGTCCGATGTTGAAGTCCAGTACCGGCTTGCCGGCCAGCGCGCCGCGCATGAAGGCGGTCCAAGTCTTGGTCGGGTACTCCGCTCCGAAGAACGTCGCCATGCCGCCGGCTCCGTTCAGCGACTCGGTCCCGTCGCCCTTGAAATACACGACTGAGGTGGCCATCTGCGGCGTGCAGCCGTTGAACCAGGCGGTCAGATCCTGGTGGGTGCCGGTCTTGCCGGCCACCGGGCGGCCCAGCGCCTTGGCGTTCTGGCCGGTGCCGTTGGTGACGACGTTCTCCATCGCGCGCAGCACATCGGACAGCACCGGTGCTCCGAATGCGGGGGAGGAGTCGACCTCGGTCTTGGTGATCGGCAGCCGGCCGCTGTTCGGCCCGTTCACGTACTCGACGATGTGCTGCTGGGCGTGGATGCCGTCGCCGCAGAGGGTCGCGTAGGCGTCGGCGACCTCGGTGGCCGGGATTGACGCGACACCGAGCGAGATCAGCGGGTAGTCGTAGAGGCCAGCGGCATCGCGCGGGATGCCCGCCCGGGCCATCGCGTCGTGCACGGCCGCCGGGCCGATGTGCTGGGTCATGTCGACGAACACGGTGTTGATCGACTGCTCGAGCCCGGTCATCAGGCTGACCGCCGGGCCGTACGACTTGTTGAACTCGTTGCGGATCGACTGGTTCTTCGGCAGTGGGAGCGGGGAGTTGCCGTCGTAGGTGCTCTGCAGGGTGTCGCCGTTCTCCAGCGCCGCGGCCAGCGCGAACGGTTTCATCCCGGAGCCCGGCTGGATGGGCGTGGTGGCGGTGTTCACCTGGGCGTACTTGTCGGTGCCCAGGAAGTCCTTGCCGCCATACATCGCCAGGATCCGGCCGGTCTTCGGCTGGACGGAGACCAGACCTACCCGCAGGCCCGCGTTCTTGGTCTTCGGGAACTGCTTGGGCACCGTCTGCTCGGCCGCCTTCTGCGCCTGCACGTCCAGCGTGGTGACGATCTGGTAGCCGCCGCTCTCGATCTGATCCTTCGTCAGACCGCGGTCCAGAAGTTCCTTCTCGACCGTGTTGAGGATGTAGCCGACCTGACCGCCGTAGCGCGAGGTGTTGGTCGGCTGGCCCGGGAACGTCGGGAAGACCAGCGCGGCGCGGTCGGTCGGGCTCACTGCCTTGGTGGTGACCATGCCGTCGAGCACGTAGCCCCAGCGCGTCTTCAATGCCGCCAGGCCGGACGCGGTCGAGGGGTCGTACAGCGTCGGGGAGCGGATCACCGAAGCCAGCACGGCGTCCTGAGCCACCGTCAGCTTGTTCACATCGGTGTGGAAGTAGGCCTGCGCGGCCGCCTGCACCCCGTAGGCCCCCCGGCCGAGGTAGATGGTGTTGAGGTAGTTCTCGAGGATCTGGTCCTTGGACAGCGTCTTGTCGATCTTGATCGACAGCAGCGCTTCCTTGATCTTGCGGTCCAGGGTGCGCTGGGAGTTCAGGTAGTAGTTCTTCACGTACTGCTGGGTGATCGTCGAGCCGCCCTGGGTCGAGCCGCCGTGCAGGTTCACCCACAGCGCCCGCATGATCCCCGACGGCGAGACCCCGGAGTCGGAGTAGAACGTCCGGTTCTCGGCGGCGAGCACCGCGTTGCGCAGCTGCTCGGGCATGTCGGCCAACGGCACGATGCTGCGGTTGGTCTGCCCGAACCGACCGATCTCGGTCTTGCCGTCGGAGTAGTAGACCCGGGAGGTCTGCAGCAGCACGCTCGCGTTCGCGTCCGGGATGCTCACCCGGGAGTAGGCCAGGAACGCCAGCGTCATCGCCAGACCGACGATGCCGATCAGTGCCCACGCGGCCCGCAGGCCGTATCGCTTGCGCTTGACCCGCGGCATCGGCGGCGGCGGCACCCCGACACCGCTCGGGCTGCCCGCCGGGCGGAACCACCGGTCCGGGGACCCGGCCTGGTCACCGCGACGTCGACCGGTCGGCCCGGACAGCCCTGGCACCCGACGGCGCAAACGGTCGAACCTGCTCATCGGCGCACCATCGATCGCCCGCGCGAGTCGGACAGTGGCGGGCACTGTGACATTGATTCGCTCGCAAGCTCGCTCATCGCCCCTCCAGGACCGCCTCTCCCCAGGCGTCCCCCCGATTGTGGGGCCGACTAATGGCTACGCGGCGGATACGCGCCGTTGCTTGCCGTGATTTGGCGAAGCGGCTCCGACGTCGGGTCGGTGCGCTACGTCGGGCTCGGCAGCCTCGAATATGACCCGTGAACCTTGGATTCGGCGCGCGATGTCCGAAAAAGGCAGCAGCCTCGATCCCCGGTCGGGGATCGAGGCTGCTGATTGCTCGGGTGGCGCCGCGGGCTGCGGCGGTCCGATGGCTACTGGCCGGAGCCGCTGCTCGGGCTCGCGCTGCTCATGCCGCTCATTTCGCTGCTGCTCGAGCTGCTGCCGGAGACCAGCGCCTTGGCGAAGGCGTCGATCGCGGCCTCGAGGGTGGAGACGTGGGTGGCGAGGTCACTGGTGACCGCGGCGGCGGGAAGCGCGTTGCCGGTGATCGACGCCAGGAACGTGCCCGCCGCCTGGGTGTAGGCGGTCAGGGCGGCGGCCGCCTTGGACTTGCCGGCGGAGTCGCCGGTGGCGTCAGCGACCGCGTAGTTCACGAAGTCGGTGACGTGTGCGTCCCAGGAGGCCTTGAAGTTCTTCTTGGCGGTGGCCCCGGCGGCACCGACGATGTCGGTGATCTCGTCCGAGTTGGTCTGGACCGCCTTGGCGGCCGCGGCGAACGCGTCGCTCTTGGCGCCCTTGGGGTCGGTGTAAGCGGTGAACACCGCGACACCGGAGAGGTAGACGTGGCCGATCAGCTTGCTGGTCAGCTCCGACTGCAGCGTCGAGGCCTTGTCGTCGACGTTTCCGGTCTTCTTCGTGGCCGCCGCGACGCCCTTGGAGATCACATCCGCACTCATCGCCATGTGGTCGGCGGCGAGCTTCAGGTCGTTGTAGGCAGCGGTCTTGCCTGCCGCCAGGTCGTCGACGGCCTTCTTCAGGGTCAGGATGTGGGTCATCGTGTCCTGCTGGACGGCCGAGGCGGACAGCTTGCCGCCGGTGACCGAGTTGAAGAAGGTGCCGACGGCCTTCGCGTAGGCGGTCAGCGCGGTGACGGCCGCAGACATCCCCTTGGCGTCCTTCTTCTTGGCTGCCACCGCGTAGTTCACGAAGTCGGTGATGTGCGCGTCGAAAGCCGACTTGAACTTCGCGCCGTTGGCGTCGCCGACCAGGCCGGTGACCGCGGTCTCCAGATCGGTGGCGTTCGCGCCGACCTGCGTGGAGGCGGCCTTGAAGGCGTCGGAGTCCGCGCCCTTGGTGTAGGCGGTCGCCACAGCGATGCCGGCCAGGTAGACGTGCTCGGTGAACAGGTTCGTGAGGGCGGCGCGCAGCTTCGCGGCGTCGGTCGTCTCGTCGCCGGAGAGCTTCAGGGCCTTGGCGAATCCGCCGGCCAGCACGGTGGCGGAGCCCGGCATGTGCTGGGCGGCGGTGCGAATGGCGAGGAACGGGTCGCCGGCCGCCGCATCGGCCGCGGCACTCGGGGCGGTGCTGGCCGCGGGGGCGGCGGAGGCGCCGGCGTCGGGCTGGGTGGGGCTCGAGGCCTGGTTGCTGTTGTCGTTGCTGCTGCCACAGCCGGCGAGACCAGCGATCAGGACCGCCGCGACGGAGCCTGCGACGATGGAGCGGGTGGGCATGATTCGCATCTGTTTCGTCCCTGGGTGTGAGCGAGGCGGGTGCGGTGGCACCGCACCGATCAACGGAGGATCCCGGTTTGTCGTGATCCGTTCCGTTCTCGACGGCTCTTCGATCCTCATCGCGAGGCAGATTGGCCGTTCGCCTGGAAAATTACCCGTGCCGGGTATCGGTTCCCGGACGGCACGGGCGGCAGATCGGGACCCGTTGCGGAAACGTTGCACTAACTGCGAGCGGCCGGGCGGCCGGGACACCCGCGTCAGGGATGGCCGAACGCAGCGGGCGTCAGGTCTGAAGGGGACTGGGATGGGCCGGGGGCTGGGAAGCCGGGAACGACGGGTCTGCGGGCGGCGAGGGCACCTGACCTACCGGCCCCACGAGGTCGAGGTGGCGGCGCGACTGCAGGCGTCGACCGCGCACGGTGCGGCGTGGCGATGCCTGCGGTGCGGCGACTGGGCGGTCGGGCCGCCGGCCGCCAGTGGACCCGCGGCCGAGGCACCGATCCCGCCGCGCGGCAAGGCCCTGAGGCAGCAGACGCTGCTGCGGGTGCTCGCGATCGAGCGCATGGTCCGCGCGGTGGTACTGGTGATCGCGGCGTACGGGGTCGAGCACTTCGCCAGCGCGCAGCAGTCGTTGCGCCGGTCGTTCGAGGACGTGCTTCCCAGCGCGCGGCCGCTGGCCAGTCGGCTGGGCTTCGACCTCGACAACTCGGTCATCGTCCGCGAGACCACCAAGGCGCTGGACGCGAAGCACAGCACGCTGGTGCTGGTCGCGGTGGCCCTGCTGGCCTACGGCTTGCTGGAGGGCGTCGAGGGCGTCGGGCTGTGGTTGGCCAAGCGGTGGGGTGAGTACCTGACTGTGGTGGCGACGGCCGCGTTCCTGCCGTTGGAGGTCTGGGAGCTGCACGACCACCCGACCGTGACCAAGGCCGCGACGTTCGCGATCAACCTGGCCGCGGTCGGCTACCTGGTGGTGGCCAAACGCCTGTTCGGGGTGCGCGGCGGAGGCCCGGCCTACGAGGCCGAGCTACGCTCCGAGAGCCTGCTTGACGCGTCGCCACTGACCCCTGAACAGGTGTGAGTCAGATCACATTTGGCCCAGGAACAAACCCTGCCACCGCACCGGTTACCGTGCAGTAGCGGGTCGGTGCGAGACCGTTGGCAGCGAAAGCTCCGGCCGCCCTGACGCCCTCACCGGGACGGAGGACGTCAGGCGCCCACCCGCTCAGCGTCGCCCGGAGCGCCCGCCGCTCCGGGCGACGCGTTTTTTGTGCTCAGTGGGGCCGGCGGCCATCGTCTGTTGCCCACCTCGGCCTCTACCATTGGCGCATGGACGGTTACGGCTACCTGACGATCAAACGTGAGGACGACACGGTCCGGCTGACCATGAACCGTCCGGACCGGCGCAACGCCCTGTCGAACCAACTTCTGGTTGAGTTGGGGCACGCGTTCGTCGAGATCGGGGAGACCGACGCGACCGGGATCGTGCTCGCGGGGGCGGGCCCGGTCTTCTGCTCCGGACACGACTTCGAGGACGTCGCGACCCGCGACCAGGCCGGGGTGCGCGAGATGCTGCGCACCTGCACCGCGCTGATGGCGACGATCCAGTCCGTGCCCCAGGTCGTGATCGCCCGGGTCCACGGGTTGGCCACCGCGGCGGGCTGCCAGCTGGTCGCCTCCTGCGACCTGGCGATCGCCGCGAACTCGGCCGCGTTCGCCCTGCCGGGCGGCAAGGGCGGCTGGTTCTGCCACACGCCCGCGGTCGCCGTCGGCCGCAGCGTGGGCCGCAAGCGTCTGATGGAGCTGGCCCTGACCGGCGAGGCGATCGACGCCCAGACCGCCGCCGCCTGGGGCCTGATCAACTACGCCGTCCCCGACGCGAACCTCGACGACGCCGTCGACGAGCTGCTCGCGCTCGCCACCCGGGGCAGCCGGCGGGCCAAGGGCGTCGGCAAGCAGACGATCTACGCTCAGCTCGACCGGCCGGAGCACGACGGCTACGTCATCGCCACCGAGGTCATGGCCGCGATGTCGAGCTCGCCGAGCGCCCGCGAGGGCATGGCCGCGTTCCTGCACAAGCGTCCGCCCGTCTGGCCGGAGTGAACTGCTACCGCAGGCGTAGCGAGCGACCCGCCTGAGCGAGGAACGAGCGATGGCGACAGGCGATCAATTTGCACTGTTGAACGGGCAACGCCTGCACTGGACTGATTCCGGGGGCTCCGGGCCGGTCGTGCTGCTCTCGCACGGCTTCCTGATGGACCACACGATGTTCGACCCCCAGGTCGCCGCGCTGGCCCCGGAGTTCCGGGTGATCACCTGGGACGAGCGGGGTTTCGGCGCGACCGAGTTCGACGGAAAGCCGTTCGACTACTGGGATTCCGCCCGCGACGCGTTCGCGCTGCTGGACCACCTCGGGGTCGACAGCGCGGTGGTCGGCGGGATGTCGCAGGGCGGGTTCCTCTCGCTGCGGATGGCCCTGCTGGCTCCGGAGCGGATCCGCGGGCTGGTCCTCATCGACACGCAGGCCGGGGCCGAGGACCCGACCCAGGCCGAGACCTACCGCGACATGCTCGAGGCCTGGGCCACGGTCGGGCCGGGCGAGGGCCTGGCCGGGGTGGTGGCCCAGCTGATCATCGGCGATCCGGAGATAGAGGCGGTCTGGATCGCCCGCTGGCAGCAGGCGGACCCGGCGCTGATCGTCGAGCCCGGACGCTGCCTGCTCGAGCGCGACGACATCTCCGGCCGACTGGTCGAGATCACCTGCCCGGCGCTGGTGATCCACGGCGACGAGGACTCAGCGATCGAGATGCCGGCCGCACAGGCCTTGGCCGCCGGGCTGGTCGGCGCGGGCGAGGTATTCGTCGTCGAGGGCGCCGCGCACGCCGCGAACCTCACCCACCCGGAACGTGTCAACTTCGCATTGCTGCATTTCCTGCACCACCTCTAGCTCCGGACGAACCGCAGCAGCCGGACGGACTCCGGGGTCAGCATCTGCCCGCCGTCCGGTACGAACCCATGCTTGGCGTAATACGCCTGGGCGCGGCTGTTGCCCTCCCAGCACCACAGCATCGCGGGCCCCGTCCCGATCGCCCCGGTCAGCAGTCGGTCGGCCAGTCCGGTGCCGTGCTGGGTGGCTCGGACGTAAAGCATGATCAGCTCCACCGGCAGCGGCGGATCGGCACCGCGGCTGGGGCCGGAGGTGGCGAAGCCGACGGCCGCCGCGCCGTCGAGGGCGATCCAGGCCGTTCCGCCGGCGTCCAGGAACTCCACCCAGGTAGCCCGGCGGCGGTGCTCCGGCGCGCTGTCCGCATAGAAGTCGGCGGGCAGCACCGAGGCGAACGCCTCGCGGTAGCAAGCGGTCTGACACCGCGTCAGTTCCGCGACGTCGGTCGGCACCGCGCGACGGATGACCGGACTCATGCCACCAGCATGCGGTATCCGTAGGGTGGCTCACCGAGGAGGTAATCGTGGGCGAGCCGAACGTGCGGAGCGGCCCCGAACTGCTTCACGGGGAGGACTTCCACCCCGGCATGGAGTTCAAGTTCGGGTCGGTGACGTTGAGCGAGGCGGACATGATCGCCTTCGCGGAACTGTGGGACCCGCAGTACTTCCACGTCGACGCGAAGGCCGCCGCGGACAGCCCGTGGGGCGGGATCATCGCCAGCGGCATCCAGACTGTCGGGGTCTACCAACGGTTGGCCGTCGAGGCGATGTGGAGCAAGACGGCGGTGAAGGCGGGCCGGGGGTTGACGGTGAAGCTGCGTCGTCCGGTTCGGCCCGGGGCGACTTTGACCGGCAAGGTCGTCGTCGCCGAGGTGACCCAGCGCCCGGAGCGCGGCGAGGCAATCGTGGTTGTTGCGGCCGAACTGGTCGATGACGCCGGGGATGTTGTCCTGGAACTGACCCTGGACGGGGTCGTCCTGCGTCGTACCCCGCCCGGGGAGTGATCATTCGCCCGATCAGGAATTGGGGCAGACTGCCGGGATGACTTCGCAGTACGTGCTCACGCTGGGCTGCCCGGACCGCACCGGCATCGTGGCCCGGATCGCCGCGTTGCTCGCCGAGGCGGGCGCATCGATCACCGAGGCCGGCTACCACGCCGATCCCGAGACCAACTGGTTCTTCACCCGCCAGGTCGTGCGCGCCGAAGGCCTGGGCCTCGACGAGCTACGGGAGCGCTTCGCCGCCGTGGCCACGGAGGTCGGGGCCGGCGAAGCCTGGCGCGTGCGCGATGCCGACCAACCGCGGCGGGTCGTCGTGCTGGTCTCGAAGGAAGGCCATTGTCTCTACGACCTGCTCGGCCGCTACGCGGGCCGCGAGCTGCACATGGACATCCGTGCGGTGATCGGCAACCACAACGACCTGGAACCGATCACCCGGGCGCACGACATCCCGTTCCACCACGTGCCGTTCGCGCCCGGTGCTCAGGGCCGCCGGGCGGCGTTCGACGAGGTCCGCAAGCTCGTCGACGTCGAGGAACCGGATGCGGTCGTGCTGGCGCGGTTCATGCAGATCGTCCCACCGGACCTGTGCGAGGCGTGGGCCGGCCGGATGCTGAACATCCACCACAGCTTCCTGCCGAGCTTCATCGGCGGGAAGCCGTACCACCAGGCGCACATCCGCGGGGTCAAGCTGGTCGGCGCGACCTGCCACTACGTCACCGAGAATCTCGACGCCGGGCCGATCATCGAGCAGGACGTGATCCGGGTCGACCACTCCGACACGGTGGCGGACATGGTCCGCAAGGGCCGCGACATCGAGAAGGTCGTACTGGCCCGCGGCCTGCGGGCGCACCTGGAGGACCGGGTGCTGGTGCACGGGAACCGTACGGTGGTCTTCGGGTAGAACCCGCTGGAGGACGAGTGAGCGCACTGCCGGGCCTGCCCGGACCGGTTGCCGCGACCCTGGCGCGCTGGCACGCGATGGTCGAGGTCGGCGACCTGTCCGACGTCGCGGAACTGCTGCACCCGGACGTCACGTTCTCCTCACCCGCATTCTGGAAGCCGTACCCGGGGCCGGTCGCGGTGGCGCACGTGCTGGCGACTGCGGTGCGCAACTTCGAGGATTTCGCCTACCTCCGCAGCTTCGCGACCGCCGGCGGGCACGACGTCGTGCTGGAGTTCTCCGCGCGGATCGGTGAACTGCAGCTCGAGGGCATCGACATGATCGCGTTCGACGCCGCTGGGCTGATCGCCCACTTCGAGGTGATGATCCGGCCGATGAAGTCGTTGGCCGCAGTCGCCGAACGGATGGGCGCCACCCTCGACCTGAGCCTGCTCGGCAAAGCCCCACGCCCCTGAACCAACCCGGCTCCGCCCGAGGGTGCCTACAGGTCACTCTCGAGCGGACGCCACAGCGGGACGGGTGGCTGGAGCGCGGGCGCAGCCTGGATCGTGGGCCCGGGCGCGGCCTGGATCGTGGGTGCGGCCCGGATCGCGGCGGCCACCCCTGCGGCGGCCAGCTCCAGCGGCCGGACCTCCCGCCAAGTTCGGGCCAGCAGCAGCCCGCCCTCCAGGGCCGCGAGTACCTGGCAGGCAAATTCGTCGGCCTGCGCGGTCGCGATCCCGGCGTCCTCGAACGCGGCACGCAGTCGCGTCCGCCAGGACCGGAACGAGTCGGCGCAGGCGGCACCGAGGGTCGGGGCGCTGGTCGCGGTCTCCAAGGCGACGGTCGCCACCGGACACCCGCACTCGAACTGACTGTCCCTCAGGTTCGTTGCGGCGAGAGCGAACCAGCGCTCGACGGCGGCCGCGACGTCCGGCGCAACGGCCAGACACTCCTCCAGCGCGGCCAGGACCCGCGCCGAGCCGAGTGCCACCGCCTCAGCTCCCAACTGCTCCTTGCCGCCGGGGAAGTGGTGGTGCGCCGAGCCCCAGGGTGTGCTTCCGGCCTCGACCACGTCGCGCCAACCGGTGGCCGCGTAGCCGTCGCGCTGGAAAAGGCGGGCGGCCGCGGCAATCATGCGGTCTCGGGTGCCGGGAGCCATTCGAACAGATTAGGACGAACGTCCTGTAAATGCTTGACGACTGGCTACCGCGGGATGTCGTATTAGGACAGTCGTCCTAGAAAGCCGGGAGGGCCCATGCCTGAGCTGACCGCGCAGATCGTCGACACGTTCCTGACCGGTCCGCAATTGGGCCACATCACGACCCTGAACCCGGACGGCAGCCCGCACTCCACGGTGGTCTGGGTGGGAGCCGAGGACGGCGAGGTGGTGTGCGCACACCTGTCCGACGGCTACCGCAAGTTGCGCAACGTGGCCCGCGACCCGCGGGTCTCGATCACGGTCGAGCTGCCCACGATCGCGCCGAGCGGTTTCCAACACCACCTGGTGATCGAGGGCCGGGCCAGGCTGACCGAGGGCGGCGGCGCCGAGCTGCTCCAGCGGCTGGCACGGGAGTACCTGGGACCGGACGTGGTGTTCCCCGGCCCGGGCGCCCCGGACGGCTACGTGCTGCGCACGACGGTGGACACGGTCCGGGGCGTGTTCCCGTAGGTCCTAAGGCACGTGGCGGGCGGCGCCCTTGTCGGCCGACAACGCCAACGCCGCGTAGGCGCGCAGCGCCGCGGACACCGGACGCTCGCGCTTGAGTGGGGCCCAGCCCAGCTCCTCACGCTCGGCTCGGCGCTCGGCGAGCACCGCGTCGTCGACCAGGAGCTGGATCGACCGGGTGGCGATGTCGATCTCGATCAGGTCGCCGTCCTCGACCAGCCCGATCGCCCCGCCGCGGGCGGCCTCCGGGGAGACGTGTCCGATCGAGAGCCCCGAGGTCCCCCCGGAGAACCGGCCGTCGGTGACCAGCGCGCATTTGGCGCCCAGGCCGCGGCCCTTGAGGAAACTGGTCGGGTAAAGCATCTCCTGCATCCCCGGCCCGCCCTTTGGGCCTTCGTAACGCACCACGACGACGTCACCGGCCACGATCGTGCCCGCCAGGATCGCGGTAACCGCGTCGTCCTGACTTTCCGTCACCTTCGCCGGACCCTTGAAGTACAGCTGCTCCAGCACCACGCCGGCCGTCTTCACCACGCAGCCGTCAGGAGCCAGGTTGCCGTACAGCACGGCCAGGCCGCCGTCCTGACTGTAGGCATTCTCGATGTCGCGCACACACCCGTGCTCGGCGTCGGTGTCCAGACTCGCCCAGGTAACCGTCGAGCTGAACGGATCCACCGTGCGCACGCCACCGGGCGCCGCGGCGAAGAGCTCCAGCGCCTCCGCCCGAGCGTCCGCGCGGCCGATGTCCCAGCGTGCCAACCACGAGTCCAGATCGGGGGAGTGCACGGTGTGCACGCCGCGCTCGAGCAGCCCACCGCGGTCCAGCTCGGCCAGGATGCGGGGGATTCCACCGGCCCGGTGCACGTCCTCCATGTGGTACAGCGGCGTGGACGGGGCCACCTTGCAGATGCACGGGGTGTGCCGGGAGAGCTCGTCGATGTCCGCGAGATCGAAGTCGACCTCGCCCTCGATCGCGGCGGCGAGCAGATGCAGGATCGTGTTGGTCGACCCACCCATCGCGATGTCCAGGCGCATGGCGTTGGAGAACGCCTCCCGGGTTGCGATGGAACGGGGCAGCACCGACTCGTCGTCGGCGCCGTAGAAGCGGTTCGCCAGCTCGACGACCAACCGGCCGGCCTCGACGAACAGTCCGCGCCGGGCTGCCGAGGTGGCCAGCGTCGAACCGTTGCCGGGCAGCGAAAGGCCGAGTGCCTCGGTCAAGCAGTTCATCGAGTTGGCGGTGAACATGCCGGAGCAGGAACCACATGTCGGGCACGCGGAGCGCTCGATGTCGGAGAGGTCCTCGTCGGACACGGAATCGTCCGCGGAAGCAGTCATGGCCGAGATCAGGTCGAGTTTCGGCCGGGCGACGCCGTCCCGCACGACGGCCTTGCCGGCCTCCATCGCCCCGCCGGAGACGAACACGGTCGGGATGTTCAGCCGCATCGCGGCGATGAGCATCCCCGGGGTGATCTTGTCGCAGTTGGAGATGCACACCAGCGCGTCCGCGACGTGCGCCTGAACCATGTACTCGACGGAGTCGGCGATCAGCTCGCGGCTGGGCAGGCTGTAGAGCATCCCGCCGTGGCCCATCGCGATGCCGTCGTCGACCGCGATCGTGTTGAACTCGCGGCCCACCCCGCCGGCGGCGGCGATCGCGTCGCACACCAGCGCGCCCATGTTGCGCAGGTGGACGTGGCCGGGCACGAACTGGGTGAAGCTGTTGGCCACCGCGACGATGGGCTTGTCGAAGTCGCCATCGGTCATCCCGGTGGCCCGCCACAGGGCCCGGGCACCGGCCATGTTGCGCCCGTGGGTCGTGGTGCGCGATCGCAGCTCTGACATGTTCGTCCTCTCGCCGTTGCACGTTCATCCTAAGAGCGATTGCCGGCGATGAGATTTCTGTCGGTGGCCGGTCTTAGGGTCGAGGAAAGCCCGTCACTCCATGAGGAGGAAGTTCATGCCGCAGCGGTCGAGCTATGCGCCGGGCACGCCGTCCTGGGTGGATCTCGGAACCCCGGACGTCCCCGGATCCACCGCCTTCGTCAGCAAGCTGTTCGGCTGGACGGCCGACACGGTGACCGACGAGGCGGGCAACCACGTCTACACGATGCTCAGCAAGGGCGGTCAATCCGTCGCCGGACTGTCCGGCCCGCCGCCGGGGGCGGAGAAGCTGCCGCCGTTCTGGTCCTCCTACATCTCGGTGGCCGACGCGGCGCACACCTGCGCCCTGATCGAGAAGGCGGGCGGCACAGTCATCATGCCCGCGATGCAGGTGTTCGAATCCGGGTCGATGGCCGTGGCGATGGACCCCAACGGCGCGTTCTTCCGGATCTGGCAGCCGATCGAGCACATCGGCGCCGGGCTGGTGAACGAGGCCGACACCTACTCCTGGAACGAACTGATCACCGCCGACGTGGATCGCGCCAAGCAGTTCTACGCCGACGTGTTCGGCTGGACCTACGACGGCATGGACATGGGTCACGGCATGTACTGGGTGGTGCAGGGCTCCGAGTCCGGCGGCTTGGCCGGGCTCATGTCGCGCCCCCCCAACATGCCCGCGGAGGCGCCCGACCACTGGGCGGTCTACTTCATGGTCGACGACATCCAGGCCAAGATCGACGCGGTGGTCAGCCAGGGCGGGGTGGTGCTGTTCGGCCCGGAGGACATCCCCGGCGTGGGACGCATCGCGACGGTCGACCACCCGGCCGGTGGCGGCTTCTCGTTGATGCAGCCGCCGGGGTGAGACGTCGTCGCACCGCAGCGGGCGGGTGTCCGGTCGCCATTGTGACCGGAGTCTCAGCGATCCTCGCCCGCTCCGGGGGCGCCGATACTCTGGGGTGGAGGCGTCGCGGCTGGACAGGCCGCTGACCTCGCGTAGCGCCCGGTCCGGAGAGGGGTGAGCAATGCTCCCCGTCTCTCTGGCCTTTGTTGCCGCGTGCCTGTTCGCCGTTGGCGCCAGCCTGCAGCAGCAGGTCGGGCGAGCCTCGTTGCCGGTCACCGTTCCGCCGCACGTCCCGGTCCGCCGGGTGCACCGTTGGCTGCCGATCACCGCGGCGCTGAGCCATCTTTTGCGTCACCCGGTTTGGTTGGCCGGGTGGGTGGTGAACGGGGTCGGATTCGGGATCCAGGCGGTCGCGCTGCACACCGGGTCGGTGGCGCTCGTCCAGCCGGTCATGGTCACCCAGTTGCTGTTCACGGTCCCCATCGCTGTGCTGACCACCCACAGTCGTCCGTCTGGCGCGACGTACCTGTCCAGTGCGGCGATCTTCGCCGGTGTCACGTTGTTCATCGCGAAGTGGGGCACGGCCAACCCGCCGGGCCCGGCCGATCGGACTCGGGTGCTCGGTGCGGTGGTGACCGCACTCGGCCTCGCCATCGCGTTGGTGACGATTCCGGCGCGGTTGCACCGGGCGTCTCGGGCGGTGCTCGAGGCAATCGCGGCAGGGCTGTGCTTCGCGGTCAGCGCCGCCCTGATGAAGCTGACCCTGGACTCTCTGCTGCGCAGCGGCCTCGGCACGGTCGGGGAGTGGCCGGCTTACCTGCTTGCGATCTCGACGGTCCTGGGTCTGGTGATCGGGCAGGATGCGTTGGCCGCCGGCCATCTCTCGACGACCGTGGCCGGGATGGCAATCACCAACCCGTTGGCCAGCGCGGTGATCGGCGTCTACGCCTTCCGGGAGAAGATCCCGATCTCCGCGGGCGTCGTCGTCGGGCTGTGCTGCGCCGGCGTGCTGATCGTGTCCGGCGTGATCGGCCTGGCCCGGTCGGCGTCGCGGTTGGCCGCGAAGGTCGACCCGGACGACGAGGCGACCGGTCGCCCGACCACGATCGGCAGTTGGCCGGCCGGGCTGACCCCCGGCGGCTGACGCCCACCCATCAACGTCAGTCGTCCCGGAAACGTCAGTCGCCCCGGAAACGTCAGTGGCCCCGGAAGCAATGAGTCCGGGGCCACTGACGATCGCCTCAGTTATGCGTCACTTCTTGAACATCAGGGTCTTGGTGTTGGTGAACTCGGCCAGACCCTCGGCCCCGTTCTCCACACCCACGCCCGACTCCTTGTGACCACCGAACGGCAGGTCGATGCCGTGGACGTGGATCTCGTTGACCCACACGGTGCCGGTCTCGATGCGCAGGGCAACCTCGTTCGCCAGCGGCTGCGGGCCCCACACCGAGCCACCGAGTCCGAAGCGGGTGTCGTTGGCCTTGGCCACGGCCTCGTCCACGTCGGAGTACTTGATCAGCGGGAGGATCGGGCCGAACGGCTCCTCCTGCACGATGCGGGAGTCGTGCGGGGGGTTGTCGACGACGGTCAGCGGGACGAAGTTGCCCGGGAGCGACTCGTCGATCTTGCCGCCGACCGGGACTTCGTAACCGTTCTTCTCGACGTCGGCGAACATGTCGATCAGCTTGCCGTACTGCATCTTGTTCTGGATCGGGCCGAAGTCGACGCCCTCCTCCAGACCGTTTCCGACCTTCTTCGACGCAGCGATCGCGACGAACTTGTCGCGGAAGGCGTCGTAGATCGAGTCGTGCACGTAGAGACGCTTGACTGCGATGCACCACTGGCCCGAGTTGCCGAACGAGGCCTCGAACAGGGTGTTGACGAGCTCGTCGGTGACCTCGGCGCCCGGCAGCACGATCGCCGGGTCGTTGCCACCGAGCTCCAGGGTGACGCGCTTGAGCGTGCCGGAGCTCGACGCCATGATCTTCTTGCCGGTGGCGGTGGAGCCGGTGAAGGAGATCTTGTCGACGTTCGGGTGCTCGGTCAGCTGCTGGCCGAGCTCGTTGGGGCCCGAGACGATGTTGAGCACGCCGGGCGGGAAGATCTCCTGGGCGATCTCACCGAAGCGCAGTGAGGTCAGCGGGGTGGTCGGGGCCGGCTTGAGCACCATCGTGTTGCCGGTGATCAGGCAGGGCGCGACCTTCCACAGGCCGAGCAGGACCGGGAAATTCCAGGGCAGGATCGCGCCGACGACACCCAGCGGGGTGTGGTGAACCTCGACCCAGTGCTCGTCGGTGTCCTCCATGACCTCGACCGGGAGCTTGCGCAGGCCGACCTCACGGACCCAGTACACCGCGGCACCGGTCTCGGCCTCGGCGCCGACGCGGCCGGGCGGGGCCTTGAGCGGCTTGCCCTGCTCGGTGGTCAGCAGGCGGGCCAGGTCGGCACTCTGCGCCTCGAGGGCGTCGGCGTACCGCTGGACGTAGGCCGAGCGCTCCTCCCACGACAGGGCGGACCAGGCGGGGAACGCGGCGCGGGCGGCGGCGACAGCCTCGTCCATCTGCTGGGCCGAGGCGGCGGGAGCCTGGGCGATGACCTCATCGGTGGCCGGGTTGACCACGTCGAAGGTGCTGGTTCCATCCACCAGTTTGCCGCCGATGGAGAGCTTGTAAGGACCGCTCCAGTCGATGATTCCGGCCTGGGAGCTGATAGCGACAGTTGTCACGAGGGGGTCCTCCTTGCGGCGCGGCGGTGCCGCCGTGCCGTCTTCCGATTAAGTGGGGACAGTTCCGCTGAGGCCGCAGTCGACAACGTGTGAGCCAACACACATTTGCACTTGCCAGGTCAGCAGAGGTTGCCAACACTACGCCGGGTATTCGGGCAGGCCAATGCGATGTGTGCCACGTAACGGACTGGCCCGATCGCGACGGAACGGCTGCCCCGTAAGGAGAAATCGACGGGTTCAGGACCCCGGGGAAAGGGTGATGTCGGCGACGAGTTCGCCGCGGTCGGCCTCGCTCGGGTTGGGCACGGTGAGCATCTGCGAGACCGCCGGGAGGCCCTCGGTGGAAACGCTGTAGTGCCCGTCGACCAGACCGCCGAACTCGAAACTGCCGTCCTCGGCGGTGAGTTGCTCGTGCAGGGCGATGCCGTCGGCGCCGAGCAGGCGGACCGGGGCCGCGGCCACCGGCTGACCGGACGGTGTGCGGACGACGCCGTGCACCCGGGCCACCGAGCCCAGTGCCAGGTCGCAGACCGCCGGGTCCTGCGGGCGGCGCACGGTCCGGACCCCGGGGGCCGTTCCCGGCCCGACGGCGATCAGCGTGAACGTGCCCTCGGCGGGGGCGGTGAGCCGGAACAGGCCGGCGGAGTCCGTGCGGCCGTGGGCGACCACGACCGCGCCCTCGTCGAGCAGAGTCACCAGGGCATTGCCCACCGGGGTGCCGTTGTTGCGGACCGTTCCGCGAAGTTCCGAGTCGGGGTACAGGGTGACGTTGAGCTCGACGCCGGCCGGCGGGACCTCGAGCACGGCCGCCTTCGGGGCGTGGTCCGGTGCGGTGACCGCGATCAGCAGTCGACCCAGCGGCACGGCGACGCGAACCTCGCGACCGGTCCCGCTGCGGGCGGCCGCCACCTGGTTGCCGTTCGGCTCGATGACGCAGACCGAGGCGCCGGTGATGGCCTCGCCGGAGGAGCTGCGGACCGCGATGACCAGCATGGCCGTCTCGGCCGCGCGCCCAGCGGTCGCGTCCGCCTCGACGGTGGGGGCAGCGGTGCCGTTCGACGTCGGGTTGGACATGGCGGTACCTCTTCCGTTCCGGTGCCCGGTCGGTCGCGTCGGACGCGTGACTTCCCAGGGGCGTCGGTGCCTCGGCAAGCACGCTACGCCGTTCCTCACGCCAGGTGTACGGTACCGTACTCAAGTTGCGACAAATTGTGAGTATTCGATCACGCATAGTGGTCAAGTGTTGGCTGCGAGTGCACGTCTCAAAAGCGTGAAGACCCCACAGGACTCTCACAACGACGGCACAGAGCCGGAACAGCGCATCGGCTGATGCTGTGGGCATGTCGATGTTGAACTCGTCTTCCGAACCGCTCATGACGCAGGCCGAGGCGTCCGTTCCGGCGCCCGCCCGCGGTACCTCGACCACCCCTGGTCCGCGGCGAGCCGATGGTTCGGCCGCCCGGGTGCTGGTCGTCGACGACGAGCCGAGCCTGTCCGAGTTGTTGATGCTCGCCCTGCGGTACGAGGGCTGGGAGATCCGCACGGCCGGCAACGGTGCGGACGCCCTGCGGATCGCCCGGGAGTTCCGGCCGGACGCGGTGGTGCTCGACATCATGCTTCCCGACCTCGACGGCATCGCGGTCCTGCGCCGCATGCGCGCCGAGATCGGCGATATCCCGACCTTGTTCCTGACCGCCAAGGACGCCGTGGCCGACCGCGTGGCCGGCCTGACCGCCGGTGGCGACGACTACGTGACCAAGCCGTTCAGCCTCGAGGAGGTCGTCGCCCGGCTGCGCAGCCTGGTCCGGCGCACCCTCGGCCCGGCCGCCCAGGAGGGCAACCGGTTGGTCGTCGGCGACCTGGTCCTCGACGAGGACAGCCACGAGGTTCGTCGCGGCGGCGAGACGATCGCGTTGACCGCCACCGAGTTCGAGCTGCTGCGCTACCTGATGCGCAATCCGAAGCGCGTGCTGTCCAAGGCCCAGATCCTGGACCGGGTGTGGCGCTACGACTTCGGCGGCCAGGCCAACGTCGTCGAGATCTACATCTGCTACCTGCGCAAGAAGATCGACGCCGGCCGCCCGCCGATGATCCACACCCTGCGCGGCGCCGGCTACGTGCTGAAGCCCGCCTCCTGACCCTACGTTGTCGGCCCTTGTGGTCGCGGCGGGGCTCAGCCGCCCGCGTTGCGCACGATCGAGGCCGCGACCTCGCGGGCGATGGCGAACACCTCGTCCTCGGGCATGCCCAGCCCCTCGGCGGAGATTGCCGCGGTGTGCAGGCAGATCAGTGCCATCCGCACCTGCATGCGTAGCTCCGGCGGGCTCGACTGGTCGACGACGGTGTCGGCCACCAGGTCGATCGACCGCTTGCCCTCGTTGCCGTGCAGACCGAGGTGCCGGACCAGGCGCTGGTTGGCGTGGATGAACCGGCCGATCATCAGGCCCTGCGTGCGGGCCAGGTCGGACCAGCGGGCCAGCAGTTCGGGCAGCTCCGGGGAGGTCGCCTGGGCCCAGGCCACCAGCTCGTCGACGGCGGTGAGGTAGCCACCGATCAACTCGCGGGCGATCTCCTCCTTGCTGATGAAGTGGTGGTACAGCGCTGCCTTGCTCACACCGAGCGCCTCGGCGACCTCGCGCATCGAGACCGCGTCGTAGCCCTCCCGGCTGAACAGGTCGAGCGCGACCGCGAGGGCGCGTTCGCGCGTACCCGTCGTCGGTTGAGGCGCCGTGCTCATCGCCCTACCGCCCGGTCCCCGAGCGGCCCGCGCGCCGTACTGGCGGTCATGCGGATCCTCCGAACGTCTCGAAATGGTTGTGCGCCAGTCGAGTGGCCGACATCGCGTTGAAACTTACCGACCGGTCAGTTAGCTTAGTCCTGTCGCACAGGTTGTGCCAGGGGGGCCACAGTTGTGCGCACGTCGGGAAGGAATCAGCATGGCGGCAGGGCAGTCACCGGCGGCGGTCGGGTCGGATTCGACTCGGGTCCGGGTGGTTGACGAGCACGGGTACGAGCAGCGGACCCATCGGGAAATCCTCCTGGTGATGTCTGGCCTGATGATCTCGATGCTCCTGGCGATGCTCGACAACATGATCGTCGCGCCCGCGCTGCCGACGATCGTCGGTGATCTCGGTGGGCTGCAGCACCTGGCCTGGGTGACCACGGCGTACATCCTCGGCACCACTGTCGCGACCCCGCTGTGGGGAAAGCTCGGCGACATGTTCAGCCGCAAGGCCATGTTCATGACGTCGATCGTGATCTTCCTGGTCGGCTCGGCGCTGAGCGGTGCGGCCCAGTCCATGAACCAGCTGATCGGGTTCCGGGCCCTGCAAGGCATCGGCGCCGGCGGTCTGTTGGTCGGGGTCATGGCGGTGCTCGGTGTGCTGATCCCGCCGCGCGAACGTGGCCGCTACATGGGCTACTTCATGGCGATCATGCCGGTCTCGATGATCGCCGGCCCGCTGGTCGGCGGGTGGATCACCGACAACGCCAGCTGGCGCTGGGCCTTCTACGTCAACGTCCCGATCGGCGGTGTCGCGCTGGTCGTGATCGCGGCGACGATGCACCTCCCGAAGCCGACCGCGGTGGACGTCCGCATCGACTGGGTGGGCGCCGCGCTGCTCACCGTCTGGATCAGCGCGCTGACCCTGATCACCAGCTGGGGCGGCACGCAGTACGCCTGGGGCTCCACGACGATCATCGGGCTGTTGGCGCTGACCCTCGTCGCCTTCGTGTTGTTCCTGCGGGTCGAGACCCGCGTGGCCCAGCCGATAATGCCGCTGGGTGTGTTCCGCAACCTCAACTTCACCTTGGCCGGGGTGATCAGCTTCATCGTCGGCTTCGGGATGTTCGGCGGCATGACGTTCCTGCCGCAGTACCAGCAGTACGTCCAGGGCGCATCGGCCACGAACTCCGGTCTGCTGCTGCTACCGATGATGGTCGGCGTCGTGATCAGCAGTCTGACGGCGGGTCAGGTTTCCACCCGGACCGGGCACTACCGCACGTTCCCGGTGCTCGGCACCGCGCTGATGACCGTTGGTCTGGCGCTGTTGGCCACGATGCACACCGACACCACCCGGACCGTCACCGGTGCCTTCATGTTCGTGACCGGGCTGGGCATGGGAATGTTGTTCCAGACCACGATGCTGGTCGCGCAGAACAGCGTGCAGCTCAAGGACATCGGCGCCGCCACGGCCGCCGCGACGTTCCTGCGCAGCATGGGCGGTTCGATCGGCGTGAGCATGCTGGGTTCGCTGTTCGCCGGCCGGATCACCGAGTCGATGCAGCATCAACTCGGTGGGAGCAGTCCGCTGGGTGGCACGGCGGTGCTGTCGCCGGACGTCGTGCGCCGGATGCCGCACGACGTGCTGGTCGCCTTTCAGAACGCGATCACCCACGGCGTGCGCGGTGTTTTCGGCTGGGCGGCGGTGATCTGCGCCCTCGGCGTCGTGACCGGGCTGTTCGTCAAGCAGGTGCCGCTGCGCGGCTCGAAGCCCGCGGAGGCACCGGCCGCGGCCACCGAGCGAGCGGTCGCGGCCCCGGCCGCACCGACGCTGGTGCCGGTGCCGGCCGAGACGGTCGTCGGGCGGGTCGTCGAACGCGACGGTTGGGCGGTGCCCGCGGCTGTGGCCACTCTGCTGGACCTGACGGGCAATCAGATCGGGGTGGCCGCGGCCGGCGAGGCGGGCGAGTTCGTCGTCGTCCCCGAGGTGGGGACGCGCCCCCAGACGCTTGTGGTCAGCGCGGTCGGCTTCGAGCCGGCGGTGCGTCAGGTCCTCGGCGGGCACTCGTTCGAGATCGTCCTGGACGCCCTGCCGCCCAGACTGTTCGGCCGGGTGCAGCCGATCGGCGAGGCCGACGCGCAGACAGCCGTGCTGACCGCGTTGGACCCCGAGGGCGTGCTGCTGGCCCGCACCGGTACCCGGTCCGGTGGGCGGTTCACGCTCGGCGGACTGCCGGACGGCCCGATCTCGCTGGTCGTGCAGGCCGCGGGCTTCGCCCCGTACGTCACCGAGGTGACTATCGGGACCGACGCCGCCGCCTGGCTCGACGTCACCCTGGTCGCGGACGGCTCCATCGGTCGGGCCCCGGTTCTCGGTTCACCCCGCCCGGCGAACGGCGAGGACGAAGAAGTGGTCGTTCCCGTCTTCGTACTCGAGTAGCTCCCAACCGGTGCGGGTCAGCGAGGCCCGCAGCGGCCCGGCCGACAACGCCTCGTCGTCGCGGATCTCGCGTCCGTGACGGGCGGCCAGTGCCCGGCGGGCGATCGGGTGGAACAGCACCAGGCGGCCCTGAGCACCGGTGACCCGGGCCAGTTCGACCAGGGCGGCCTCGGGGTCGGGCAGATGGTTCAGCAGTCCGGCGGCGAACAGCCCGCCGAGGGCGGCGTCGCGGATCGGCAGGTGCAAGGCGTCAGCGAGCAACGGGTGGGCCACCGTGGCCCGCCCGGTGCTGCGCGTCACCGCAAGCATCTCCGAGGTGACCTCGACGCCGAGCACGATCCCGTCCGGCCCGACCGCGGTCCGCAATGCCGGCAGTGCGCGCCCGGTACCGCAGCCGAGGTCGGCCACCACACACCCCGGCCGGTACCCGGCCCGCGTCACGGCGGCCTCGTAAACGGGGATGTCGTCGCCGAACTTGGTGTCCCAACCGGCGGCCCGCTCGGCGAAGAAGGAGCGGGTGGACCGCAACCTTTCCGAGTCATTGCCGGACCGTCGATCGCCGATCATGCACCGACCGTACTGTTGAGGGTTCAGTAGCACTGGAGGCACCGTGTTCGGCCACCTGCCGTCGTGGGCGATCTATCTGTCCATGCCGTTGGTGGCCGCGGTGATCGGGTACGTCACCAAGCTGGTGGCCGTCGAGATGATGTTCCGGCCCCTGGAGTTCCGCGGCATCCGGCCGTTCCTCGGCTGGCAGGGCGTGATCCCGCGGTTCGCCCCACGGATGGCCAACGTCGCCGTCGACCTCATGCTGTCCCGCCTGCTGACCACCACGGAATTGTTCGAGCGGATCGATGGTCGCGAACTGGCCGCGCAACTTCAGGACCCGATGCGGCGCACGATCGACGAGATGGTTCGCGACCTGATGTCGACCCATTCACCGGCGCTCTGGGAGCCGATGCCGGAGGTCGGCAAGCGGGCGGTGATCTGGTCGGTCCAGCGGCAGGCGCCGAAGATGATCGAGCGCTTGGTCGAGGACCTCAAGCGCGACCCGGAGTCGGTGATCGACCTGCGTGCGGTCGCGGTCGACGCGTTGACCCGCGACAAGGCTCTGCTCGTCTCGCTGATGCGACGGATGGGAAAGAACGAGTTCGCGTTCATCGTTCGGGTGGGGGCGCCGTTCGGACTTGTGCTCGGCGCGGTGCAGGCCGGGGTCTGGGCGCTGACGCACAGCACGTGGGTGGTTCCGGTTTTCGGTGGCCTGGTCGGGTTCTGCACGGACTGGGTGGCGCTGCAGTTGATCTTCCGGCCGATCCGCCCGCGTCGTATCCTCGGGCCGCTGGCCTGGCAGGGCATGTTCCACCGGCGGCGCAGCCAGGTGATCGCGGACTATGCCGAACTGCTGGCCGCCGAGATCCTCACCCCGACCAACCTGATCGGCGCGATGCTGGCCGGCCCGCAGTCCGACCGGCTGCTGGCCCTGATCGCTCGCGAGGTCGACAGCGCGCTCAGCTCGCAGGTGGGGCCGGCCAAGCCGCTGCTCGTGCTGGCCGTCGGCGGGCGGCGCTACCAGGAGATGCGGGCGCACATCGCGGCCTCGGCGCTCGAGCGGATGCGCGCCGATCTCGACTCGGTCGGCGACTACGCGATGGAGCAGCTCAACGTCCGCGGCACCATCGTGACCAAGATGAGCGCGATGACCGACGACGAGTACGAGGCACTGCTGCGCCCGGCCTTCAAGCAGGACGAGTGGAAGCTGATCACCGTCGGCGCAGTGCTGGGCTTCCTGATCGGTGAGCTCCAGGTGCACCTGCTCCTGACCTGACGCATCCCGAAACCCGACACAAGCTGACTCCGGGGGGTGAGCGTCAGTCGGGGCGACTCGCTGCGGCGTCGTAGTTCCGGAACGCGGGCACCGCCAGGGCCGCGAGCACCACCACCGAGCAGACCAGCCCGCCGCCGACCCAGGCGGCCTGAGTGCCGAACCAGTCCGCGGTGGCGCCGGCCCGGACGTCGCCCAGCCGCGGCCCGCCGGCCACCACCACGATGAACACCCCCTGCATCCGGCCGCGCATCTCATCCGGCGCGTAGGTCTGCAGCATCGTCTGCCGGTACACCGCCGAGACGAGGTCCGCCGCGCCTCCGACGGCCAGCAGCGCCACGGTCAGCCAGAGCCGGTCGGCCAGCCCGGACGCGGCCACCGCCAGGCCCCAGACGACGATCGCCACCACCAGCGCCCCGCCCTGCCGGCGCACCCGGCCGATCCAGCCCGAGGTCGCTCCGACGACGACCGCGCCGATCGCCAGTGAGGCGAACAGCCACCCGACGGCCGAACCACCGCCCAGTGTCTGGGCCCGGGCCGGGAACAGCGCGCGGGGCATCGCGATCACCATCGCCGCGATGTCGACCAGGAACGACATCAGCAGCACCGGACGGGTCGCGATGAACGCTAACCCGTCGATCACCGAGCGCAGCCCCGGGGCCTCGCGGATCTCGCCCGGCGGCAGCTTCGGCAATCGGATCGCCGCGTAGAGCGCGGCGGTGAACAGTAAGGCGTCGGCGGCGTACGCGGCTGTCACCGAGGAGTCGGCGATGAGAATGCCTGCCAGCAGCGGACCGCCCAACGTCGCCACGTTCGAGGTGGTGAAGCTCAGGGTGTTCGCGGCGGCCACCATCTCCTCGGGCAGCAACCGCGGCACGATCGCCCCACGGGTGGACGAGGCCACCGCGAATCCGGCCGACTGCAGTGCGACCAGAGCCAGCAGCACCCCGAGGTTGTCCAGCCCGGTCGCCGCCTGCGCGAACAGCCCCCCGGTGCTGGTCCAGAGCAGCAGTGACCCGAACAGCAAGAGCCGGCGGCGGTCGATGGCGTCGGCCACCGCTCCGCCCCACAGCCCGAAGACGATCAGCGGCACCAGGCCGGCCGCGCCGAGCATGCCGACCCAGAACGACGAGCCGGTCACGTCGTAGACCTGGACGGCAACGGCCACCGCGGTGATCTGGAAGCCCACGAACGCGATCGCGTTGCCGGCCCACAGCCGCCGGAACGCGACGTGACGCAGCGGCGAAATGTCGATGGCCGCCCGGCGCCAGCCCTGCGGCTCGGCCTTGGTCGCCGTGGTCATGCCGCGACCGTCATGCGGTGGGCGGCGGCATACGCTCGCCCGTCGCGTTCTCCCACGCGGTCAGTTCCTTCTCCAGGGCCCGCATGAGCTCCCACATCTGCCGCGGTGGCAGGCGGACCCGGGCGACGATCCGAGCCGGCGCGACTGCCACCTCGGTGCCGCTCTCGTCGATCTGCAGATACGGAGGCTGCCGCAGCACCGCGAAGTCCAACACGATCGTGTCCTGCGTGTGCCAGAGGTTGGCGAAGTCGGCGTGGAGCCCGACCTCGACCTCCGGCGACATCTCCACCTCGAAACGCTGGAGTGGCTGGCGGGGTTCCTCCGTCACGGATCCGAGGCTAGTCGGCCGGCGGCCCCGCCGCGGGCCTGCGTGGCTGTGTGACGCCTCAGACATCCACGCAGACAGCTCCTCAGGTCTGAGGGCAATTTCTCAGAAATCGCCCGAATCTCATACTCTTCTCATCTTTCGCCGACATATTGTGATCCGCCGATGAACGTGCGAGCCGTCACCAGCGTCGCGGTTCAACTCGTTCCTCGTCGGACAAGAACACCCCTCCGGATGGCGGCTGACCTGGGGTCGGTCGACGGTCGGACGGCGAAGTGAGACGGCAGGCGTGGCAGCGCAGCAGTAGTCGTCGAGCGTCGACCCGAAGCCACTGTCCGCAGGGCGCAACGTCCCGCTTCTCGGAGCCTCGTTCTAGCCCTCGGGTGCATCAGCGCATGTGCCCCCGGGAGTCAGATCGCCGAGGGGATTCGGGAGCCACGCGAACTCCTCGGCGTGGTTGCCGACCTGTGTCCAATTCGATCCGACGCTGGACTCGAAGGAGACGCTTACCTTGAGAATTAACTCCCGTGTCGTGAAGGCCGTCCCGGTCGTCGCGTCCGTCGCTCTAGTGCTCGCTGCTTGTGGCAGCAGCGGAAACTCGAACTCGGTGGCCCAGGCCCCGGCTGCTCCGGCCGCCGACGCCGCCGCCCCCGCTGCCGCGGCCCCGGCCGCTGCTGCTCCGGCCGCCGCCGCCCCGGCTGCCGCGGCCCCGGCTGCTGCTCCGGCTGCCGCCTCCACCACCACCGCTGCCGCCCCGGCCGCGGTCAAGGCCGCCCCGGCCGCGAAGTCGGCCACCAAGGCCACCAAGGCCGTCACCAAGGCGAACGCCGCTGCTCCCGCTGCGACCGCCGCCGACACCGCGAACAGTGGTGGCAACGACGTCAAGTCGACCGACTCCGCCGGCGACAAGGCCGCGAACCAGAAGGTCTACGACTCCAAGCAGGGCGCCACCGACATCGGTGTCACCAAGGACACCATCAAGCTCGGCACGATCAACATGCACGGCATGGCGCTGGGCAACGTCCTGGTGACCCCGCAGGTCCACGGTGACCTCGCGGCGATGCAGGCCATCAACGACCGCGGTGGCATCCTGGGCCGTCGCATGTCGATGACCGACTGCGACGACGGCCCCGGTGAGGTCGCGCGTGCCAAGGCCTGCATCAAGAAGCTGGTCGGCCAGGACCAGGTCTTCGGTCTGATCACCGGTGTGGACTGGGCGACCGCCTCGATCCATGACGACCTCAAGCAGTACCACCTGCCCTACTTCGGCGCCTGGGCCTACTCCCAGACCGAGTGGCAGGACCCGTTCATGTTCCCCACCCACATGTCGATGATCCACGAGGCCATGTCGGGTGCCCACTGGGCGGCCAACGTCATCAAGCCGAAGACCTACGGCCTGGTGTGCCTGACCAGCCCGGAGATGCAGCTGGCCTGCAACGCGGTGTCCCAGGTCATGGACGCCTCGGGTTCGAAGCTGGTGAAGCGCGCTGACGTCTCGATCTCGGAGACCTCGATGTCGGCCTACGTGCTGGCGATGCGAGCGGCCGCCCCGGAGCACATCATCCACTACGTGATCAACCCGGCCACGATGGCGAAGTTCATGGTCGAGGCCGCGCAGCAGGGTTACTACCCGCCCAAGGGCATCTCGGGTAACCACCTGGCTGCCGAGGTGCTGGGTTCGATCTTC
>DATASX010000094.1 GCA_036269075.1 Sporichthyaceae bacterium | reverse complement strand
CGACGTTGGCGCCCAGCGCCAGTCCGCCCGCCGTGGCTCCGCACATCAGGACCGCCCCCCGTCCGGACCACCGGGGCCATCGCCGAGGGTGATCGGGACGCCGACCAGCGCGCCGTACTCGGTCCAGGAGCCGTCGTAGTTCCGGACGTTGGGCTGGTCCAGGATCTCGTGCAGGACGAACCAGGTGTGCGCCGAGCGCTCCCCGATGCGGCAGTAGGCGATGGTGTCCTTGCTGAAGTCGACGCCCGCGCCGGCGTAGAGCTCGCGCAGCGCCGCGTCGGACTTGAAGGTGCCGTCGTCGTTGGCCGCCTTGCTCCACGGGATGTTCACCGCGGTGGGCACGTGCCCGGCCCGCTGCGACTGCTCCTGGGGCAGGTGCGCCGGGGCCAGGATGCGCCCGGAGTACTCGTCCGGCGAGCGGACGTCGATCAGGTTGAGCTTGCCGATCGAGTCGAGGACGTCCTGGCGGAACGCGCGGATCGCCGCGTCCTGCGGCTGGGCCGAGTACTTCGTGGCCGGCCGCGCCGGCACGTCGGTGACCAGTTCGCGCGAGTCCAGCTCCCACTTCTTGCGCCCGCCGTCGAGCAGCTTGGTGGTGGCGTGTCCGTAGAGCTTGAAGTACCAGTAGGCGTACGAGGCGAACCAGTTGTTGTTGCCCCCGTACAGCACGACCGTCTGGTCGTTGCCGATGCCGCGCGCGGACAGCAGCTGCTCGAACTGCTCCTTGGTGACGAAGTCGCGGCGGATCGGGTCCTGCAGATCGGCCTTCCAGTCGATCCGGACGGCGTTACGGATGTGGCCCTTCTCGTATGCGGTGGTGTCCTCGTCGACCTCGACCAGGACCACCGACGGGTCCTCGAGGTGCGCCTGCACCCAGTCGGCGTCGACGAGCACGTCGTTGCGGCTCATGAAAAAGAGTTCCTCTCAGGCAGAACGGACGGATGCGGCAGCCACGGCGGGACCCGCGGCGGGGAGGCATGCGGGAGCGGTCGCGAAATCGACCGACGAGAACCGGGCCGGAACGGCGCGGAATCAGTGCTCGGGACAGAGGCTGCCGGCGACGCGGCAGAGGTCCACCGCGCGTCGCTTGGTCAGCAGCGCATCCCATCGCATGCACGAAGCTTAGCTCGGTCGCGCGGCCGGAGGTCGCGGGACGTCTCAGGATGCGAGACGGTGGACCGGTGCGCCCAGGGCCTGGCGCCGCTCCGGCACGGTCAGCGGCCAAATCGCGGCAGGTGCCCGCGCGCTGGAGTTCGTGCTCGGGTAGTTGGCGGTCAGTTGCACGTCGGTGCCGTCGAACGTGAAGTCGACGCCGCCCGCGGCGGGGGTCAGCTTGATGTTGAGGTTCGGCGGGATGTCGCGCAGCGGCACCGACACCTCGGGGACCGCGGCAGCGGCCTCCCCCGCGTCGCCGGTGACCGAGGTCGAGGCCCGCTCCGGTTTCACGATCAGCGTGCTGTGCTCGATCCGCGGCTGGCCCGAGGCCGACGCGGTCAGGTTGCGCCCCAGCACGGTGACCTTGGCGGTCACCTGAACCAGGCCGGCGCCGCCGTAGGAGATCTGCAAGGGCTTCGCCGCCGCGGACAACGCGTCGTAGTCGATGTGGCCGGTGCCGGTGATCGAGTCGGCCCGCACGCCGCCGTTGTCCTGGCGCACGCCGTGCAGATCGGCATGGAGGTGGGCCACCGTCACCTTGCCGCCGCTGGCCCCGACCATGTCGACGGTCACGTTGTCGAACTTGCCGCGGATCAACTCGGTCAGGAACGGGAACCCGCCCATGTCGACCGAGGGCCGCTTGCTGGTGTCCAGCGAACTCTGCATCCGGCTCGCGGCCACCCGCTCGATCGCGAGCTTGGCCCCGCGGTCGGCGACGAGCGAGCCCACGGCGAGGACCACCACGCCGATCGTGAGCACTTTCCCGGGACGCATTCCCCTCATCCCACCAGCAGTCGACCGAGGACGTACGACGCGGGGGCGGCGAGCACGAACGGCAACGCCGACCCGAGGACCAGGATCGCCTCGCCGGTGCGGCGTGCCTCGCGGGCGGCGGCACGACGCGCCGCACGCGCGGCCGCCCGCCCGGCGGACGGCTCCGCCGGCGCGGCCGCAGCGGCGGCGGCCGCTGCCGACTGAGTGAGGTCGTAGGCCGCGAACGCCGCGGCGCGACGTCCGGCCGCGGCCAGCACCGCGGCGGCGACAGCGATCACCAGGACGTGCCAGAACGCCAGGTCGCCTACCGGACCGGCCAGCACCAGCGCGAGCAGCACCGCGGCCGGGATCGCGATCGCGTCGGCCACTTCGGCGCGCATCGGCGAGGCCAGCACTGCGGTGGTCGCGCCGGCTGCGATCACCGCGACCACCGTGACGGTCGCGCCGTGGGCCGAACCGCGCTCGGCCACCAACGTCGCGCCCAGCACGGAAAGAACCACGGCCGTGCAGGTCGCGGTGATCGAGGCGGTCAGCCGCTCCCGGCCGTCCCGGCGAAGAATCTGGATGGCGACCGCACCGAGCACCGCCGGACCGAGCACCCCGGCAAGCGGCCCCAGCGACGGGTCGTCGCCGCGGACCACCATCGCGATGTCGCCGACGAACCCGCACCCGACCGCCAACGCCACCCCGAGGTCGCGCCCCGGGACCGCGATCAGCGAGTAGAAACCGAGCACCATGAGCACCTGCGCGGTCAGCACCGGGAACACCAACGCGGGCTGCCCGAGCAGCGAGGCCAGGACCCCCACCACGGCGAACGCGACCGCGGCAGCCGGGCCGGAGCGGCCCGCAGCGACGGCGGAGGGCGACGGGCTCACCGGCTTGCCGGCGTCGTACGGTTCACGTCGGCGGTGGCGGACACTGCGACATCGGTTCGTTCGCTGCGCTCGCTCACGGGGCGAATCCTTTCAGACCGGCCGTCGAACAGTGAGGATGTCGACCATGGCGAACGGAACCATCCGATACTGGGCGGCCGCGAAGGCCGCGGCCGGCATCGAGCTCGAGTCCTACCGCGCGACCACGCTGGCCGAGGCCCTCGACACCGCGCGCGCGGCGCACGGTCCGGAGCTGGCCCGGGTGCTGTCGGTCTGCTCCTACCTGATCGACGGCGACCCGGTGGGTCTGCGCGACCACGCGACAGTCGAACTTCCCGAGGGCGCGACGGTCGAGGTGTTGCCGCCGTTCGCGGGCGGGTGAACTCACGGAAACGCAACTGGCCGGTCACGAGCGAAAACTGGGCGTCACATGCCGGACACACGGTTGTGAGATTCTGTGGACTGCAGACGACGGAGGGGTGGTCTGAGCTTGAGCAACCTGTTGATGCTGACGAACGCGGCCGCTCCGGCCACGGACGCTCTGCCGGCGCTCGGCCTGCTGCTGCACCAGATTCGGGTCGCGCCGGCCGAGGTGTCCGCGCTGCTGGACGCGCCGCCGACCGATGCTCTGCTGGTCGACGGCCGCCGCGACCTGCCGCACGTGCGAGGCCTGTGCCGGCTCATCCGGACGACCGGGATCACCTGTCCGCTGCTGCTGATCGCCACCGAGGGCGGTTTGGCCGCCGTCACCGCCGACTGGGGCGTCGACGATGTGATCCTCAACACGGCCGGCCCCGCCGAGGTGGAGGCCCGACTGCGGCTGGCCATCGGCCGGTTGGCGGCGGCGGGCACCGACGAGAGCCCGGACGAGATCCGCAGCGGCGACCTGTTGATCGACGAGGCCACCTACACCGCGAAGGTGCGCTCGCGCTTCCTGGACCTGACGTTCAAGGAGTTCGAGCTGCTGAAGTTCCTGGCCCAGCACCCGGGCCGGGTGTTCACCCGCGGCCAACTGCTCCAGGAGGTCTGGGGCTACGACTACTTCGGTGGCACCCGAACCGTCGATGTCCACGTGCGTCGGCTGCGGGCCAAGCTGGGGCCCGAGCACGAGGCGTTGATCGGCACGGTGCGCAACGTCGGCTACCGCTTCGTGATCCCGCCTGCCGGCCGCGGCACCCCGGTCGATGTGGAACTGCCCGCCGACGACGAGGACGAGGTCGAGCCCCGCACCTCCCGACACTCCGGCGAGGCGTGAGAAGCTCCGTCGGGTGAGCGCACCGCCGGAGGTCGGCAGCATCGCCGACCTGCGGTCGCTGGCCGCGGCCGCGGACGCCGTCGACGGGGGCGAGCCGTTCTCCGAGCAGACCTGGTTGTCGTTCACCGCCGGCGGACCGGAGGTCGTCCACCTCGGCAAACACCTCGGCGACGAGCTGATCGGCTACGCCCAGGTCCGGGGCGACGGCAGCACCGAACTGGCCGTGCATCCCGCCCACCGGCGTCGCGGGCACGGCCGGGCGCTGCTGGACTCCGCCGCCGCGGTGCACCCGGACCTGCGGGTGTGGTCGTACACCGCTCACCCGGGCGCCGCCGCACTGGCGGGCCGGACCGGGCTGGTGGTGATCCGTGAACTGTGGCGGATGGAGCGTTCGCTGCCGCTGGGACCGGAGGCCGACCACCCCGGCCCGGTGGAGCTCCCACCAGGCGTGACGGTCCGTCAGTTCCGTCCCGGGTCGGACGATTCGGCCTGGTTGGCGCTCAACGCCAAGGCGTTCGCCGAGCACGGCGAGCAGGGCCGGCTCACGCTCGCCGACCTGACCGCCCGCGAGCAGACCGACTGGTTCGACCCGGCGGGGTTCTTCCTGGCCGAACGCGCCGGCGAGCTCGTCGGGTTCCACTGGACCAAGGAGCACCGCGCGGAGAACGCCGGGGAGATCTACGTGCTCGGCGTCGATCCGGACTTCCACGGCGGCGGTCTGGGTCGAGCGCTGAGCCGCATCGGGTTGCGCCACCTGGCGCAGCGCGGTCTGCCCCGGGTGCTGCTCCACGTCGACGCGGACAACGCCGCCGCGGTGCGCGTCTACGAGCGACTGGGCTTCCGCACCGCGGCTGTGACCACCATGTACGGCCGCCCTCAGTTGCGCGAGGTGCCCGAGGGGTAGCTCTCCAACCAACGAAGCAGCAGGCGGACGCCGTAGCCGGTGCCGCCCTTGGTGTTCTCGTGCTCGTCGGAGTCGATCTTGCCGGGGCCGGCCATGTCGATGTGCGCCCAGCGACGCTTGCCGACGAATTCCCGTAGGAACAACGCCGCGGTGATCGCGCCGCCGGAGACCTTGCGGTCGCGCGGCACGTGCGCCAGGTCGGCCACCGGGGACTCCAGCGCCCAGCGGTAGTCCTCGACCAACGGCAGACGCCAGAGTCGGTCGCCGCTCGCGTCGGCGGCGGCGGACAACGCCGCCGCCAGTCGATCGTCGTCGGTGAACAGGGCGGCGATGCGCCGGGTCAGTGCCAGCGTGGCCGCACCGGTCAGCGTGGCCAGGTCGACGATCACGTCCGGGTCAAGTTTCGCGTCGGCGTAGGCCAGCGCGTCGGCCAGCACCAGGCGACCCTCGGCGTCGGTGTTGAGCACCTCGACGGTGGTCCCGCCGTAGTGCCGGATCACGTCGCCGGGTCGGTAGGCCGAGCCGGAGGGCATGTTCTCGGCCGCCGCGACCAGACCGGTGACCCGCACCGGGACCGCCAGGTCGCGCAGCGCGCTCATCGCGCCGATCACCGCGGCGCCACCGGCCATGTCGGCCTTCATCGCGACCATGCCGTCGGTCGGCTTGAGCGACAGGCCCCCGCTGTCGAAGGTGATCCCCTTGCCGACGATCACCACGTGCGGCACGTCGGCCCCGGCGCCCACCGGGGTGTACGAGAGCTGGATCAACCGCGGGCCGCGACCGTTAGCGGCACCGGAGCCGACCGCCAGCAGGCCGCCGAATCCCTCGGCCGCCAAGTGCGCAGGCTCCCAGATCCGCACGTCGAGCTTGGCCTTCTTGCCGACCCGAGCAGCCTCGGCCGCCAACCAGGCCGGCGTCTTGCGGGCCGAGGGCGTGTTGGCCAGGTCGCGGGCCAAGCACACTGCCGCACCGGTGGCCTCAGCCCGGCCGATCGCGTCCCGAGCGCCGTCCTCCGATTTCACAGACTTCAGATGCACCGAGACCGCGCCGACCGAGGACTGCTTGGCCTCGCCGGACCGCAGGCCGTAGCTGTACGAGCCCAGCAGCAGGCCCTCGACGAACGCCCGCACCCCGGCCGGGTTGGCCTCCGCCGCGATCGTCGTCTCCAGCCGGCTGCGTTCCCGGGTCCGCCGGGCCAGCGCCGCGCCGACCCGCCGCAACTCGGTCGGGCTCGCCGATCCGACGCCGACCAGCAGCACCTCACGCACCGTGGGGTGGTCGCTGACCGGCACCGCCACGATCTCGCCGGCCGAGCCCTTGGCCTTGTCGCGGGCGGCCGGCGCCATCAGGTCCAGATTCAGTTCTCGCGCGACCTCGCGCAGCCCGGAACCACCGGTCGGCCCGTCGGGGCCGGGCGTCAGCGGGACCGCGACGACGTCGGCCGAGTCCCGCAACGGGGCCCGGCCGGCCACCAGGTCGATCTTCGGAAGACTCACCGGCGGACCTCCGTCCGCCCGCACACCTTCGACATCGGCTGACACTGTGACATTGGTTCGCTCGCGGGCTCGTTCACGGCTGCAGGGTCATGCGACGACGCCCTTGAGCGCCTCACCGAGCGCGCCCGCCTCGTCCGCGGACAGCTCGACCACCAATCGGCCGCCGCCCTCCAGCGGAACCCGCATGACGATGCCGCGGCCCTCCTTGGTGACCTCGAGCGGTCCGTCACCGGTCCGCGGCTTCATGGCCGCCATGCTCGCTCCTTCCGTCCCCGCAGGTCGCTGTGACGGCGCCGCCGGCCGCCCGCCCCGGAATCAGGACGCGGCCACACAGGGCCACGATCCGTGTCCGTTCCGCCATTATCTCAGGCAACGCCCCGGGGGGCGCGCAGGCACCGTCCCGGCGGGTGGCGAAAGACGCCAGAACCTCCGGTCATAGCCTGCGGCCATGACGTCGCCCGAGTCCGTCCTGGTCGCCAACACCGATGCCGTCACGACGATCACCCTGAACCGCCCCGACGCGTTCAACTCCCTCGACCTGGCGACCAAACAGGCGCTGCTGGCCGCGTTGCGCGCAGCGGCCGACGACCCGGGCGTCCGCGCAGTCGTGCTGACCGGCGCCGGCCGCGGCTTCTGCGTCGGCCAGGACCTGCGGGAGTTCGCCGCGGTCGCGCAGACCGGCACGCCGGAGGAAATCTTCACGACGGTCCCGGAGCACTACGCGCCGATCTGCGAACTGGTCGCGGAGATGCCGAAGCCGGTGGTCGCCGCTATCAACGGGGCGGCCGCCGGGGCCGGGATGTCCCTGGCCTTGGCCGCGGACTTCCGAATCGCCGCCGACAAGGCCACCTTCACCACCGCGTTCACCGCGATCGGCCTGACCCCGGACACCGGGATGTCCTGGTTCCTGCCTCGCCTGGTCGGGCCGGCCAAGGCGGCTGAACTGCTCATGCTCTCCCCCACGTTGACCGCCGAGCAGGCAGCGGAGCTGGGCCTGGTCAACTCCGTGGTCCCGGCCGCGGACCTGCCGGTCGCCGTCGCCGAGCTCGCCGGACGTCTTGCGGCCGGCCCGACGCTGGCGTACGCGGCGGTCCGGCGACTGCTACGGTCCGCGGCCGATCAGTCGCTGAGCGCATCGTTGCGGCAGGAGCACGAGGAGATCGTCGCGGCCGGCGGGACGATCGACCATGCCGCCGCCCTGGCCGCCTTCCTGGCCAAGCGCAAACCCGAGTTCACGGGACGTTGATCAAGGGTCTCGGAAAGTAGTCACTCAGAGTGACATTCGCCTCTGCCCGAAATGTTCCGAGTGTCCCTATTCGGGCAATGTCAAGTAACAAAGCCACCAGCAACCAGGGGTGTCGAGTCATTTCCTCGTAATCCAGCACAGGATTGCGTTGAGCCCGGTGCGTCCCGCCCAGGCCCCTGCGAGCATCCAAAGGCCGCTGTTGCGGCAAACGGGTGATCCTGGGGGCGGGGAGGGGAAGGTCGTTGCGTCCGAAAACAGCGGCGCTCGGGTTCGTGGGAGCGCTGGTAGCCAGTGCGTTCGCGTCCGGGAGCTCATCGAGTCCGGTCGGGTTCCTGCGCGTCGGTTGGGACAACCATTCGGACATGACGCTGGCCGGCGCGGTCACCGGCTCCTCGGACCACCTCAAGGGCCACGGCCACCCGGTGATCGACTCGGTCGCCCCGGTCTCGATGCTGTCCACCGCCGCGCGCCACGTCCCGGCCGCCGCAGCGGGCCCGAAGTGTGACGACTCGCAGCTGCGAGGCAACGTCTCCAAGTACCAGGGCCGCTCCGTCTCCAGCATCTACGACCAACTGTTCCGGCCCGCGGCGTCCGTGCCCTACCTCGGCAACTACATCCCGCAGGCGCTCGACGCCTGGGACAACTGGGACGGCCAGGGCCACGACCTGGTCCTGCTGGGCATGTACCGGACCGGACACCAGTCCTACCTCGTCGGCCTGAACCCGGAAACCGGGGACCCGGTCGGCACGGTCATGGTGGACGAGTCGCACCTCGGCGGAATGGCCTTCTTCGGCGATTGGCTCTTCACCGGCGACAACCCCTGGCCGAAAGTCGGGTCGCCTACCGTCGAGAAGTACCGGACCGCCGATCTGCAGGCTGCGATGCAGCAGTCGATCACCGGCAAGAGTCCCGTTTACCTGAAGAGCGACGGGCCCCGGCAGAACATCGACGCGACCGACTTCATGTCGGTCGACGGTGACTCTTTGTACACAGGAAATCACGGCAACGCCGGCGTGCCGGGCCTGATGAACCGTTACACGCTCGACCCGGACGGGACCCTGAAGAAGGTCGAGGGCCCGTGGGTCGTGCCGGACCGGGCCCAGGGCCTGATCATCACCCCGGACGACTTCGTGTTCTCGACCGACAACAACACCGGCCGCGGCGAGCTCGTCGTGGTCCGCCGGACCGGCCCGTCGACGCTCAAGTCGCCAGTGGCCTGCGTGTGGATGCCGGCCATGCCCGAGGACCTGACCGTCCACGACGGCAAGGTCTGGACGGTGTTCGAGAGCGGCTCGCCCCGGTTCAACCGCGACCATCCGGTCAACCGGATCACCCACCTGCACAGCGGCTCGTTGGACTCGCTGCTCAGCGCGGTCGACCCGATCGCGTTCGACGCCGAGAAGGCGCTGGGCATCGCCCCGACCAACCCGCTGCCATCACTGCCGGCGCTGCCGTCGCTGCCGACCGTCCCGCTGCTGCCGGGGAACCCGGTTCCGGGGACCCCGTCGACCCCGCTGCTGCCCGGCTTGGGCAACCTCCCGCTCGTGGGCGGTCTGGCCAGCGGGTTGACCACCGGTGGCATCACGCCGACGACGAACCCGGCGGCCGGACCGGCCGCCACCACCGCGCCCGCTGCTGCGGCCCCCGCGGCCGAAGCTCCGGCGCTGATCCCGGCCCCGCTGCCTGGCCCGGCGCCGGCGAGTGTCTCGGGCAACTCGACCGACACGCTGAAACCTGCCGCTCCGGAGGACCCGGCCGCTCCCCCGGTCGGGCCGCCCGCGGCGTCGGCCCCCCTGACGTCGATCCTGACGCCGTCGGCCACGCCGGCACCCGGCGCTTCGCCCGGCGTCGAGCTGTGGCTGCCGACCGACCGTGTGTCGGACGCGCTCGACCTCTACAACAGCCAGCTGACCAAACCCGACACGCAACTCACCCCGCTGCCGGGCGGCCAGCCCACCGTGGCCCCGACCGACATGACCGCCCCGGCGGGGTCGTCGGATTCCTCCACCACGACGGACTCGAGCGCGATGTCGGCCCCAGCGCCGATCATGGCCCCGGCCGCGGACAGCCCGGCGACGACCGACACCGTGTCGATGCACACCTCGTCGAGCACGGTGCGCACGACGCCCCGGCGGATCTCCTCGGGCAGCAGCACCGCGATGCTCCCTGCGGCCGACGGCAACGCGATCACGGCGCCCCCAGGCCGCGTCTCCGACGCCCGCGACCTCTACGAGCACGAGCAGGCCAACCAGACCCCAGCCAACTGACCGGGACTCAGACCTCGGCGGTACTTCTTGCTCGCTTGTCTCGCGCGCTCGTTCCTCGCTTGCTCGAGTCGCTCGAGATGCATCCGACCAGATGGTCGTCGACCATCCCGGTCGCCTGCATCAACGCGTAGGCCGTCGTCGGTCCGACGAATGCGAACCCGCGCTTCTTGAGCTCCTTGGCCATCGCGGTCGAGGCGGGAGAGGTCGCCGGGACATCGGCGAGCGTCCTGGGACGGACGTGCGCGGCCGGGTCCGGAGCGAACGACCAGAGCAACCTTTCCAGCCCGCCGACCCCGAGTTCGGCGGCGGCGCGGGCGTTGCGCATCGCCGCGGCGATCTTGGCGCGGTTGCGTACGATTCCGGCGTCCGCGAGCAGTCGCGCCGCGTCGTCGTCACCGAACTCGGCGACCTGGCGGATCGAGAACCCGGCGAACGCGGTGCGGAACGACTCGCGCTTACGCAGGATCGTCAGCCAGGACAGACCGGACTGGAAGGCCTCGAGTGTCAGCCGTTCGAACAAGCGGTCGTCGCCGTGGACCGGGCGACCCCATTCGAGATCGTGGTACTCGACGTAGTCCGGGGTCGACAGGCCCCACGGGCAGCGCAGGCTCCCGTCGGGACCGGCGACCGGGCCGCTCAGTACCGGCTCCGGTCCTCGAGACGGTAGGTGAGTTCGGCTATCCGGGCATCGCGGGCCGCGATCTCGGCGGACAACCGATCGATCACCGCGTCGACCGCGTCCATGCGATAACCACGAACGCAGACCGGGAACGCCGCGGCGGACAGGTCCGCGAGGTCGGCCGAGCCGGGGTCGATCGGTGGACCGGGCAGGTCGTGGTCGGCCGGGCCGAGGGTCCCGCCCTGGCCGGAGGCCACCGCGGCAACCGCGAACACGACCAAGGCAACGACTACCACCATCAGCAGGAACACCCGACCCCCTCCCAGTGCGGGGCGACCACGAGCCGCCCCGCCCCGATCGTGCCATGAGCGAGCATCCCGAGCGACTGCGACGAGCGAGGGACGAGCGAGGAGCACAAGCGAGCAACAAGGACAGCGAGCTCATCATGAGTGCCGGTGCGGCTCCAATCCGTTCCGGCGCCCTCCGGCTCGGCCGACATCGTTACCCGGCGGCAGCGGCCACCCGAGCCCCGGCCTGATCCCCCGACTTGTGCTGCCTGTCGCACCTACCGCGCCGCGCGATAGGTGCGACAGGCAGCAGAAGTGCAGGGTTCAGGGTTTAGGTCGGGAAGTCGGGGGCCGCGAGGAAGAGCGCGAAGACCGCCGGGCGCTGCTGCACGAGTTCCAGTCGGGCCCCGTCGGCCCGGGCCAGGTCGCGGGCCAGGGCCAGGCCACGCCCGGTGCTGGACCCGCCGGAGATGCCGGCCTCGAAGATGCGGTGCCCGAGCGACTCGGAGACGCCCTCGCCCTCGTCGGTCACCTCGATGACGACCGAGCCACCCACGGTCCGGGTGCGGATGGAGACCGTCCCGGCCCCGTGGTGCAATGCGTTCTCGACGAGCGTCGCCAGGATCTGGGACACGCTCGCCGCGTTCGCCCGCGCGCTGAGCGCCGGTACGCCGACGAGTTGGATCGAGCGCCCGAGTTTGCGTAGCGCGACGCTCCACTCGTCGATCTGCTGGCCCACGATCTTGTCGATCTCGACGACCTCGCCGGCCACGACCGGCGGCGTGCGGTGGCTGGTGAGCAGCTGCTCGACGACCTCGGTGAGCCGTTCGACCTGGCCGAGGGCGACGTTGGCCTCGTCGCGCATCACGTCCAGGTCGTCGGACATCGCTATCTCCTCCAACCGCATCGACAGTGCGGTCAGCGGGGTGCGCAGCTGGTGGGAGGCGTTGGAGGCGAACTGTCGCTCGCCGGCCAGGATCCGGGAGATCCGTTCCTCGCGGCGTTCCAGCACATCGGCGACCCGGTCGACCTCGGGCAGGCCGTAGCTGCGGCGGTGCCGACGGCGGCTGGGGTCGCCGGAGCCGAAGCGCTCGGCGGTCTCCGCCAGCTCGATCAGGGGGCGGGTCAGGCTGCGGGCCTGCAGCGCGGCCAACGCGCCGGCGGTCGCGATCGCGAACAACGCCTCGATCATGATCAGCAGCCAAGCCTTGCGGGTCTGCGAGGTGACCCCGTCGCGGGACTCCATCACGGTGACGTGGTCGCCGCGGACGTTGTCGTCGATCGTCACCGACAGCTTGTCGCCGCCGGGCGGGTTGGCGCCGAGCCGGATCACCGACTTGTCCGGCAGCGTGACCGTCGCGCTGCGGTCGCGGGAGATCACCGACTCCAGCGAGCTCCGGTCCATCGGCTCGCCGAGTTCCCCGCGGACCTCGACGGTGTTCAGCAGCCGTTGCGCCTCGGTGCGCAGGCTGTCGTTCGCACTGCTCTCGATCCCGTTGCGCATCGCCACGCCGAGCGGGACCCCGAGCAACAGGACCACGACGACCACGACCGCGAGGGTCGAGACGACCAGTCGCTTACCCATCGCGTTCGGCGAACCGATCGTCGGTGGCGGTCACTCGCGTTCGAAGCGGAACCCGACGCCACGGACGGTGGTGATGTAGCGCGGGTTGGTCGCGTCGTCGCCCAGCTTCTTGCGCAGCCAGGAGATGTGCATGTCCAAGGTCTTGGTCGAGGTCCACCAGGTCGTGTCCCAGACCTCCCGCATCAGCTGGTCGCGAGTGACCACCCGGCCCGCGTCGCGGATCAGGACCCGCAGCAGGTCGAACTCCTTGGCAGTGAGCTGCAGCTCGGCGTCGCCCATCCAGGCGCGGTGCGACTCGATGTCGATGCGGACTCCGCGGATGCCGTGGCCCACCTCGGGCGCGCCACGGCGCAGCAGCGCGCGCACCCGGGCCAGCAGCTCGGCCAGCCGGAACGGCTTGGTGACGTAGTCGTCGGCGCCGGCGTCCAGGCCGACGACCGTGTCGACCTCATCGGCCCGGGCGGTCAGCACGAGGACGGGAATCACCTGCCCGTCGCCACGCAGGCGGCGGCACACCTCCAGCCCGTCGAGCCCCGGCAGGCCGATGTCGAGAACCACCAGGTCGATACCGCCCTGCCGAGCCCTTTCCAGGGCTTGCACCCCGTCGGCCCGGACCTCCACGGCATAGCCCTCGCGACGTAGCGCGCGGGCCAGCGGCTCAGAGATCGCGACGTCATCTTCGGCGAGCAACAGACGAGTCATGCGCCGATGGTAAAGCCGCGCGCGCCTCAGGGGCGGACAACACGTCCGACGGTCGTGTTCGTGGCGTTTTGCTCCGACCCACCGCACGCGGGCCCGGACTCAGCAAAAGTCGGGCAACGCCGGGTCTACGGGCCACCGGGGCGGGTCGGGCGGCGGGCGCCCGCCGGCCGCGGTCAGCGCCAGCAGCAACTGCTGGACGTCGGCAACCAGCGGCACGTCGTCCAGCACCCAGGTGGCCCGGCCGTCCGGGGCGGTGACCTCGTGGTACTCCACCGTCAGCCGGCCGGCGCCGAGCATCCGCTGGAGCATCGACCGGGTCAGCGCGATCCCGACCACCCGGTTCAGCGCCAGCTCGGTGCCGTGCTTGGCGAACACACCCTGCCGGCGGAACACCCGCTCGGTCGTCACCACGTGGGTGTTGCCGTACCAGCCGGCGAACGGCCACACGGCCCAGCGCAGCACGAGCAGGACGATGCCGACCGAGATGATCGCCCGCAGCGCGTCGCGTGCCCCGGACTCCGGAACGGTCGCGACGAGGAACGCGCCGAGCCCGCTGCACACGCCGAGGACCAGCGTCGGCAGCGCCAGCACGTAGGCGTGCCGGCGGAACTCCACCAGGAACTGCTCGGCCACCGCGCCGGCGTCCTCTACTCGACCCCGGTGACGTCTCCGGCGGCCACGACGCGCGGCCCGTCCAAGGTCCGCAGGACGAGCGCGCCGGACTCGTCGACGTGCAACGCCTCGCCGGTGATCTCCTCGCCACCCGGCACGGCGACCGAGATCTGCCGGCCGAGGGTCGCGCTGGTCGCGGCGTAGGCGTCGAGCAACCCGGCCTCCGCGGCGTCGCCGCCGTAGGACAGCCAGGTGTCCATCCGCCCGGCCAGTGCCTCGAGGATCGCGCCGAGCAGTCGCGGCCGGTCGGTTGTGGTCGCCCCGGCCATGGCCAGCGACCCGGCCGTGGACACCGGCAGTTGGTCCGGCCCGGCGCTGATGTTCAGCCCGATCCCGACCACGGCCAGCGGACCGGTGGCAGCGTCGACCCGTTCGGCCAGCACCCCGGCGACCTTCAACCCACCGATCGAGAGCACGTCGTTGGGCCACTTCACCCGAAGCTCGATGCCCGTCGCGGCCCCCACGGACTCGGCGATCGCCAGCCCGGTCAGCAGCGGCACCCAACCCCAGCGCTCCAGCGGCGCCCGGCCCGGGTCCAGCAGCACCGAGAACGTCAGCCCGGCCCCCGGCGCGGACTCCCAGGTCCGGCCCAGGCGACCGCGGCCGCCGGTCTGGTGCTCGGCGACCAGCACAGTGCCCGGGCGAGCGGTACCGGCCAGTGCCGCGGTGCGCAGGTCGGTGTTGGTCGACGTGGTCTCGACGACCACGTCGACGTGCCAGGAGGCGGAGGGCAGCGCGGCGGCCAGGGTCGCGGCGTCCAGTGGCTCGATCACGGGGCCCAGGGTAGGCCCGCGCCTCCCGGGCGCCCGGGAGGCGGTCACGGAAGGTCAATAGGCTGACGGGGCCGCCCGGCGTTTGCAGTCGTCGACTGCAAACCATCCCTGTCGGCGGTAAACCCTGCTTGTCGGCTGAAATAACCGCCGACAAGCAGTGCTGAAGGTCGACGACTGCAAGACGCCGTACCCCGCCCGAGCGAGGAGTTCCGTGGCCGAGCCCGCCTTCGAGACCGACCTGCCCGCTTCTCCGCCGGCGGACCACGGCATCGACATCCACACCACGGCCGGGAAGCTCGCCGAGCTTGGGGTGCGCACCGAGGAGGCCGTGCACGCCGGCTCCGCGAAGGCCGTGGAGAAGCAGCACGCCAAGGGCAAGATGACCGCCCGCGAGCGAATCGCCATGCTGCTGGACGAGGACTCCTTCGTCGAGATGGACGAGTTCGCCCGGCACCGCTCGACAGCGTTCGGGCTGGAGAAGAACCGTCCGTACGGCGACGGCGTAGTCACCGGCTACGGCACCGTCGACGGGCGTCCGGTCTGCGTGTTCTCCCAGGACTTCGCCATCTTCGGCGGATCGCTGGGCGAGGTGTACGGCGAGAAGATCTGCAAGGTCATGGACCTGGCGATCAAGACCGGCTGTCCGATCATCGGGATCAACGAGGGCGCGGGCGCCCGGATCCAGGAAGGCGTGGTCTCGCTCGGCCTGTACGGCGAGATCTTCACGCGCAACGTGCACGCCTCCGGCGTGGTCCCGCAGATCTCGCTGATCATGGGAACCTGCGCCGGTGGGCACGTCTACTCCCCCGCGATCACCGACTTCGTGGTGATGGTCGACAAGACCTCGCACATGTTCATCACCGGTCCGGAGGTCATCAAGACCGTCACCGGTGAGGAGGTCTCGTTCGAGGACCTCGGTGGGGCGCGGGCGCACAACACCAAGAGCGGCAACGCCCACTACATGGGCGCGGACGAGGCGGACGCGCTGGAGTACGTCAAGGCGATCCTGTCCTACCTGCCCAGCAACAACCTCTCGGACCCGCCGGTCTACGGCGTCGACACCGACCTCGGGATCAACGACGAGGACCGGGCCCTCGACACGATCATCCCGGACTCGGCGAACACGCCCTACGACATGCACTCGATCATCGAGAAGGTGCTCGACGACGGCGAGTTCGTCGAGGTGCAGGAGTTGTACGCGCCGAACATCATCGTCGGGTTCGGCCGCGTGGACGGGCACAGCGTGGGTGTGGTCGCCAACCAGCCGATGCAGTTCGCCGGGTGCCTGGACATCAACGCCTCGGAGAAGGCCGCGCGCTTCGTGCGCACCTGCGACGCGTTCAACGTGCCGATCCTGACCTTCGTCGACGTTCCCGGCTTCCTGCCCGGTACCTCGCAGGAGTGGGACGGCATCATCCGCCGGGGCGCAAAGCTGATCTACGCCTACTGCGAGGCCACCGTCCCCAAGGTCACCGTGATCACGCGGAAGGCCTACGGCGGCGCGTACGACGTCATGGGTTCCAAGCACCTCGACGCCGACCTGAACTTCGCCTGGCCGACCGCGCAGATCGCGGTGATGGGTGCCCAGGGCGCGGTGAACATCCTGTACCGCAAGGAACTGGCCGAGACCGCGAACCCGGAGGTCCGGCGCAAGGAACTGGTCACCGAGTACGAGGACACGCTGGCCAACCCGTACATCGCCGCCGAGCGCGGTTACGTCGACGCGGTGATCGAGCCGTCGACGACGCGGACGCACGTGGTGCGAGCGCTGCGGACACTGCGGAACAAGCGCGCCTCGCTGCCGCCGCGCAAGCACGGGAACATCCCGCTATGAGCGGTGAGCTCGAAGATCGACCGACCCGGCCGATGTTGCGGATCGTGCGCGGCGAGCCCTCGGACGAGGAACTGGCCGCGCTGGTCGCCGTACTCTCCGCCCGTTCCGCCGCGACTGCGGCACCCGAACCTCAGGCACGGTCGGCCTGGTCCGACCGCGCCGCGCTGCTGCGCAAGCCGATGCTCCCGGGCCCCGGGGCGTGGCGGGCGGCGGTCTGGCGGCTGTAAACGTGCCCGCGCTGCTCCCGACCGGTGAACCGTTGGCCGGACCGCAGGTCCGGCTCGAGCCGCTGCACGAGCGCGACCTGCTGCTGCTCGGCAAGCTGCTGCGCGACCCGGAGCTCTACGCCTCCGGCTTCGGAATGCACCGTCAGGCCGAGTCGTTCGCGGACGCGGTCTCGCTGGCCCGGGAGCGTTACCTGCGCCCGGGCGACGTCCTCGACGGCCGCGGCGGCGGCCGGCTCGCGTACGTGGTGCACATCGTCGACCCGCGGCTGGGCGAGCCGGGCACGGTCGTGGGCACCTCGACGCTGGCCGAGGCCGACCTGACCAACGAGAAGATCCACCTGGGCAACACGGTCTACGGCCGACCCTGGTGGGGCAGCGCGGTGAACCCGGCGGCGAAACTGCTGCTGCTCGGGCACTGCTTCGACGACTGCGGCTACGGCCGGGTGCGCATCCAGACCGACGTCGTCAACAAGCGGTCGGCCGCCGCGATCGAACGCCTCGGGGCGGTGCGGGAAGGTGTCGCGCGCCGCGATCAGCGGCGCGAGGACGGCACGTTCCGCGACACCGTGATGTTCTCGATCCTGGCCACCGAGTGGCCGGCCGTTCGCGCCGGTCTGCTGGCCCGGATCGCGGTTCAACTCCCGGGCTGAAGGCCGGCCGGTGGCCTTGCGCGCGGCGGGACGCAATCGACAGGCTGAGCCCCTGCAGATCGACGAGGGGAGCTCCGGTGGGACGGGTATCGGGCAAGGTCGCGTTCGTCACCGGAGCCGCCCGCGGCCAGGGTCGCTCCCATGCGATCCGGCTGGCCGAGGAGGGTGCCGACATCGTCGCGGTCGATCTCTGCGCGCCGATCAGCACCGTGCCGTACGACCTGTCGACCCCGGACGACCTGGCCCAGACCGCGAAGCTCGTCGAGGAGCAGGACCGGCGGATCCTCACCCGTCAGGTCGACGTGCGCGATCAGGCCGGGCTGGACGCGACGGTGGCCGACGCGATCGCCGAGTTCGGCCACATCGACATCGTGGTCGCCAACGCCGGCATCGCCACCCTCGGCATGTCGTGGGAGCTGACCGAGCAGCAGTGGGACGAGATGCTGGCGGTCAACCTGACCGGTGTCTGGAAGACCGCCAAGGCCGTCATCCCCTCGATGATCCAGGCCGGCCGCGGTGGGTCGATCATCCTGACCAGCTCGATAGCCGGGCTGTTGCCGTTCGCGGGCATCTCGCATTACGTCAGCGCCAAGCACGGCGTGACCGGCCTGATGCGTGCCCTTGCCCTCGAGCTCGGGCCGCACAACATCCGGGTGAACTCGGTGCACCCCGCGATCGTCAACACCGACATGATCCACAACGAGGCCACGTACAGCCTTTTCCTGCCGCACCTGCAGAACCCCAGCCTGGACGAGGCCGCCGATGCCTTGCGCTCCATGAACACACTGAACGTGCCCTGGCTGGAGCCGCTCGACATCAGCAACATGGTGCTGTTCCTGGCCTCCGAGGAGGCCCGCCGGATCACCGGCACCACCCAGGTCGTCGACGCCGGGGCCAGTTTCCCGTTCAAGATCCCGCACGAGCCCTGACGGTGGACTCAGCGGGCGAAGAACCCGCTGATGGCCGGTGCCACCGCACGGTGCGAGCGGACGGTGGCCAGTCGGCCGCGGCCCAGCCGCGCGATGTCGCGCGCCAGCTCGAGGTCGTGCTCCTCGGAGCAGTCGAGCAGGACGTCGAGGCGCGGCAGTCGCGCCGCCCAGGGCCGCGGGTCCGGCCCGGCGTTGTGCACGCAGTCCGACAGCAGCAGCACCCTTGCGTCGGCGCGCGAGCGGCCGGCCAGTTCGTCGCCGGCCACCTGCAACGGGAACGCCACGTTGGTCAGCCCCCGCGCCGGGATCCGCAGCATCGCGTCCAACAACCGCTCCGGCGCGGGCGGGTCGGTCAGGCCGCACAGGCGGGTCGCGTCGGAGGCGAACGCGATCACCGCGAGTGAGTCCCGGCCGAATTCCCGCGCCAACGCCCCGACCGTGGCGGCCGCGGTCCGCACCCGCTCGCCGCGCATTGAGCCGGAGACGTCGACCAGCAGCACCAGTGCCCGCCGCGGGCGCAGGAACTCCCGGACCACGATGTCCTCGTCGCAGGGCCGCGGCGCGGTGAGCACCGCCTCCATCGTGGCGTCGAGGTCGATGTCGTCGCAGGCGCCCCGCCACGGCCGACTCATCAGCTCCCCCGGGCCGCGCCGTGGGGCCGACCGTCGCGGTGGCCGGGGCAGCGCCAAGCGGGCCGCGATCTGGTGGGCTCGGCGGACCACCACCGGGTCGAGGACCCCTTCGGCCCCGAGCATCGGGAGCAGCTTGCCGCTCTCCTCGGTCATCCCGCGGGCCACACCGTCCCGGCCGGGGCGCGGCGGCCCGTCCTCGCCCCCGGTCGAGCCGGCACCGGCGCCGTTCCCGCGGTGGAGCACCGGCGGTTTGTCGAGCGTCTTGGGCTTGCGCCGCAGCGGGGCCAAGGCGCCGCGCCGGTCACCCGACCCCGGCCGCTGCAGCGGGCTGTCGGCGGCGACAGACCTTCAACCGGGCCGCGCCGCCGCGGGGTCGAGTACGAAGTGGTCCTCCCAGATCGTGCGCAGCACCTGTTCCGGCGTCAGTTCGCTGACCTCGTCGAGGTGGATCCGCCCGGACAACGCGACGGTCATCGCCCGGAACACCACCTCGGGGTAGTCCGTGGCACCGCCGTCGAGCTCCAGCAGGCGAGCCGTGATCAGGGCCAGGTCGATGGCGCCGCGCACGCTGGCGCCCTGCCGGATGTCGCGGTGCTCCCGCGTCGCCCGGGTCAGGGCGACCGCGTCGGCGATCAACCGGGCCCGCGGCTCGGTCCCCAGCTCGTCCAGCACCGCCCGCAGCCCGACGATGCCGCGCTCGGCCGCGTCGTCCTGGTAGTCCACGGCCAACCGACAGAACCGGTCGTGGATCGACGCCGACAGCCGGGTCGTGCCGACGTTGTCGTACGGGTTCATCGACGCGATGATCCGGAACGTCGGGGCCGCGATCACCGACCCCACCCGCGGCACCGCGATCTGCCGTTCCGCCATCGCGGCCAGCAACGTGTTCAGCGTGTCCTCGGGGGCCCGATTCAGCTCCTCGACGTAGAGGAACCCACCGGCGCGCATCGCCTCGACCAACGGGCCCGCGATGAACGTGTCCGCGCTGTAGTCGGACTGCAGCACCCGCGCCGGGCTGTGGTACCCGACCAGCTTCGCCGGTGTCAGGTCGGCGTTGCCCTCCACGAACATCAGTGGGATGCCCCACTCCTGCGTGATCGCCCGGACCAGTGTGCTCTTCGACGTCCCCGGTGGGCCGTCCAGCACGATGTCGCGCCCGGCCGCGACGGCCGCCAGCACCAGGTCCAACTCGGCCCGCCGGCCGATGATCCCGGCCGCGATCCGATCCCGAACCTCGCCCAGCCTCGTCGTCATCAGCCGCCTCCGCGATTACCTCTGGCCGTGGCGCTGGTCAGTCTGGCATCCACCCGGATCCTCGACTGGTGATGGCAGGTGGCGCCGGGCCGAACGCCTCGGCGACCGACCCCACGACCTTGCGGGCGATCACCCGGTTGCCGACCCCGCCGATCGCGGCGCCGATGAGCACCGGGAACTCCCGGCCCAGCAGCAGCGCGCCCTGCCGGGTGCCCCAGCGGGTCATGAACCGCTTGCCCAGAACGCTGTTGGCCAATTCGATCGCCTCGGTCGGCAGGCCTTGGGCGAACTCGCGGCCCCAGTACCGACCGAGCTTGCCGGCGCTGCGGACCACCGCTTCGGAGACGTCGCCGAGCAGCACCGCCAGCACCAGCGCCCGCACCCGGGCCGGGTCGTCCGGCAAGGCGTCGTGGATCTCGGCAACCACCAGCACGTAGAACACGTTGGCCTCGACGAACGCCCCGATCTCGGCCAGGTTGGTCGCCGCCCCGGCCACGGTGCCGACGCCGGGAGCCGCGGCGGCAGCACCGGCGGCCGCGCCGACCGCGGTGACTGCGGCGACGAACCGTCGTTCGGCGACCGCGACGTGCTCGGCCAGGCTGCGGTCCGGCCACATCGTCCGCTCCCGGCGCAGATAGGCCCGGGCCGCCGGCGTCTGGCCGGCCAGTGCCGCGTCGAGCGCCGTCGACAACAGATTGCCGACGGCCTGTCTCCTCACGACCGACGCCCGGCCCAGGTCCAGGCGTAGTTCGGGTCCTCGCAGGCGCCGGCCGAGGCGCCGAGTTCGAGCGGGCGGAACGTGTCGATCATGACCGCCAACTCGTCGAAGCTCTCGGCGCCGAGTGCCGCCTCGGCGGCGCCGGGCTGCGGGCCGTGGGCGTGCCCACCGGGATGCAACGAGACCGACCCGACCCCGATGCCGGATCCCTTGCGGGCCTCGTAGTTCCCGGCGACGTAGAACATGACCTCGTCGGAGTCGACATTGGAGTGGTAGTACGGCACCGGGACCGCGAGCGGGTGGTAGTCGACCTTGCGCGGCACGAAATTACAGATCACGAAGTTCTCGCCCTCGAACACCTGGTGCACCGGCGGGGGTTGGTGCACGCGGCCGGTGATCGGTTCGAAGTCGGCCACGTCCAGGGCGAACGGGTAGAGGCAGCCGTCCCAGCCGACGACGTCGAACGGGTGGGTGGCATGCACCAGCACGGAGCCGGCGACCCCACCGGGCCCGCGGTGCTTCACGTAGACCTCGACGTCGGTCCCCTCGGTCGGTTCGCCCAGGGTGGGCACCTGCAGGTCGCGCTCGCAGTAGGGCGACTGCTCCAGGAACTGCCCGCGCGTCGACAGGTACCGCTTCGGCGCAGTGATGTGCGAGTTCGCCTCGACGACGTAGCAGCGCAACGGCGCCGCGCCGGTCGGGACCCAGCGGTGCGTGACGCCGCGGGGCACGATCACGTAGTGCCCGGCGCTCACCTCGAGCGCGCCGAGCACGGTCTCGACCACCGCGGTGCCCGCCTCGACGTAGACGCACTCGTCGCCGACGGCGTTGCGGTACAGCGGTGCCGCGGCGGTGCCGACGACGTAGCAGATGCGCACGTCGCCGTTTCCCAGCATCAACTGACGCCCCGTCACCACATCGGTACCGGCCGGGTCGCCGGCCAACTCGTGCAGCTTCAGGTGCCGCGGCCGCAGCGGGTGGTTCGGCGTCGTGGTCGCGTCGGGCACTTCCCAGGCGCGGCTGTCGACGATCGCCGAGGGGATGTTCAAGTGGTAGAGCAACGCGGAGTCCGACGAGAACCCCTCGGACCCCATCAACTCCTCGTGATACAGCCTGCCGTCCGGACGCCGGAACTGGGTGTGCCGCTTCGGCGGGACCGAACCGGCGCTGCGGTAGTACGGCATGCATTCATCTTGCCCCGCCCGGTGGCCGCGTGCCCGACCCCGGGGACAATGTCGCGGTGCAACGTCCACCGCGGCTGATCCTCGCCTCCGCCTCCCCCGCCCGCCTGGCCACCCTGCGGGCTGCCGGGGTCGAGCCCGAGGTGATCGTCAGCGACGTCGACGAGGACGGCGTCGACGCCGGGTCGCCCGCCGCGACCACGCTGGAACTGGCCCGGCGCAAGGCTGCCGCGGTCGCCGCTCGGATGACCGACGCCGCACCAGCCACGGTGGTGCTGGGTTGCGACTCGCTGCTGGAACTCGGCGACCGGCCCTGGGGCAAGCCGGGCACCGCCGACGCGGCCCGCGCCCGCTGGCAGGCCATGCGAGCCGGGTCCGGGATCCTGCACACCGGGCACTGCCTGATCGAGCCCGCGACCGGGCGCTCCGAGGCCGAGGTCGCCTCGACCGTGGTCCACTTCGCCGACCCGACCGACGCGGAACTCGAGGCCTACCTGGCCAGCGGTGAACCACTGACGGTGGCCGGGGCGTTCACACTCGACGGCCTCGGCGCAGCGTTCGTCACCGGGATCGAGGGCGACCCGTCGAACGTCGTCGGGGTCTCGCTGCCCCTGCTGCGCCTGATGCTCGCCCGGTTCGGGATCGGCTGGACCGACCTGTGGCGGAAGGACTGAGCCGGTGGACCTCCCGGTCATCGACATCGGCGCGCTGGTGGCCGAGTCCGACCCCGCCGACCGACAGGCCGTCGCCGACCGGATGGGGGCGGCCTGCCGCGACACCGGGTTCTTCTACGTCTCGCACCACGGCGTCGCGGCCGGCCTGCAGCTGCGCCTCGAGGAGTTGTCCCGCGAGTTCTTCGCGCTGCCCGTCGAGCGCAAGTCGGCGATCCGCATGGAGCTGGCCGGGGCGGCCTGGCGCGGCTGGTTCCCGGTCGGCGCGGAGCTGACGTCGGGGCGCACCGACGTCAAGGAGGGTATCTACTTCGGCAGCGAACTGGGCCCCGAACACCCGCGGGTACTGGCCGGAATTCCCTTGCACGGCAGCAATCTGATGCCGGATCAGCCCCCTGAGCTGGGCCCGACTGTGCTGGCCTGGATCGATGCGATGACCGGTCTGGCGCACGCGCTGATGCGCGGTCTGGCACTGAGCCTGGAGCTGCCGGAGACGTGGTTCGCCGAGCACTGGACGACCGACCCGACCGTACTGTTCCGGATCTTCAACTACCCGCCGGCGCCGGTGGTCGAGGACGGGCAGTGGGGCGTCGGCGAGCACACTGACTACGGTCTGCTGACGATCCTCAAACAGGACCACCACGGTGGTCTGCAGGTGCGTGCCCGCGCCGGCGGATGGATCGAGGCACCCCCTGTGCCGGACACGTTCGTGTGCAACATCGGCGACATGCTCGACCGACTGACGGGTGGTCACTACCGCTCGACGCCGCACCGGGTGGTCCCCTCGGTGGGCCATCACCGACTGTCCTGGCCGTTCTTCCTCGACCCGTCGTGGGACGCCGACGTGCGACCGGTGGGCCGGGCCGAACTGGCGCCGGACGCGCGGACGACCCGGTGGGACGGCGCCGACCTGCACGAGTACTCCGGCACCTACGGCGAGTACCTGCTGACAAAGGTCGGCAAGGTGTTCCCGGCCCTGCGCAACCAGGTCAGGTGAGGCCTGGAATGGCGATGACCGTCACCGCCTCAGGCCGGTCCGCCAAAGCTCGAACCGCCCTGTCGAATGTCGCCAACGCCGCACCGTGGTGTTCGGCGACCGCGAGCAGATGTGCGTCGGTGACCTGCTGATGGCCCGTCAGATGTGTCGGTTCCCGCCCGCTCCCAACCACCAGTTCGACCGCATCGGCGAGAAACTCGTGGTCTCCGGTCCGGATCATCGCCGCGAGCATCGCGACCGCGTCACCGGGTCCCACCGCTGTCGGCACGAACCGCGGGTTGGCCGATACCCGCACGAAACCGCACTGGGTGATCGGGGTCGTGGCCCAAGCAGGCCGGACCGTGCCGAACCAGGCCTGCGCCGCGCGATGGTGCACGTGATTGGGCCATGCCAACGCAATCAGGACATTGACGTCGAGCAGCTGCCGGGTCATTCCTCCAGCGCCCTGGCGACCGCCTCGGAGCTGATCGGCGGCGCGTCGGGCGGGACGACGAAGTGCGGAAAGACGACGCCGTCCGACAGGACCGGCACACTCGGCGACAGCCCGCGGCGCGCCAGATCGGAGATCACCCGGCCGATCGAGGCCCCTCGAGTCCGCGCGATCTCGCGCGCGGTCGCCAACAGGTCGTCGTCCAGTTCGAGGGTGGTACGCATCACCGCATCATAGCATCACTCGACTGGCAGCCCCAGGCCGCGTCCGATCAGGATCCGCTGGACCTCCGAGGTCCCCTCGCCGATCTCCAGCACCTTGGCGTCCCGGTAGAACCGGGCCACCGGGTACTCCTCCATGAACCCGTAGCCGCCGAACACCTGGGTCGCGGTCCGGGTGGCCTTGACCGCGGCCTCGGTCGAGTAGAGCTTCGCCATCGCGGCGGCCTGCTTGAACGTCTTCACCGAGGCGCCGGAGTCCTTCAGCCAGGCGGCCTTGTAGGTCAGCAGGCGAGAGGCCTCGACGTCGACCGCGAGGTCGGCCAACTGGAAGGCCAGGCCCTGCTTGCGTCCGATGGGCTGCCCGAAGGCGGTGCGGGAGTTGGCGTACTCCAACGAGTGGTCCAGGCAGGCCTGCGCCAGGCCGACGGCCAGCGCGGCGATCGCCACCCGACCGTCGTCGAGCGTGGCCAGGAACTGCGCGAACCCGCGGCCGCGCTGCCCGAGGAGGTGGTCGGCGGGCACCCGGGCGCCGTCGAAGCTGAGCGGATGGGTGTCGGACAGGTGCCAGCCGAGCTTGCGGTAGGCCGGTTCGGCGGTGAAGCCAGGCGTGCCGGTCGGCACGATGACCGTGGAGATCTCGGCCGTGCCGGACTCGCTCGTGCCGGTCCGGGCGGTGACCGTGACCAGCGAGGTCAACTCGTGCCCGGAGTTGGTGATGAACGCCTTGGCGCCGTCGAGTACCCAGGAGTCGCCGTCCTGCACGGCTTTGGTCCGGGTGGCGCCGGCATCGGATCCGGCGTCGGGCTCGGTCAGCCCGAACCCGGCCAGCGCGCGCCCGGCGACCAGGTCGGGCAGCCAGCGCTGCTTCTGCTCCGCGCTGCCGAACGTCGCGATCGGGTTGATCCCGAGCCCGACCGCGGCCTCCAACGTGATGCCGATCGACTGGTCGATCCGACCGATCTCCTCCAGCGCGACGCACAGGCTGGTGAAGTCGCCGTCCGCGCCGCCGTACTCCTCCGCGGCGGTCAGCCCGAACAGCCCGAGTTCGCCCATGGCGAGCACGGCCTGCTTCGGCAGCCCGCCCTCGTGCTCCCACCGCTCGATGTGCGGCGCGATCTCGTTCTCGGCGAAATCGCGGACGACCTTGCGGAATGCCTCGTGCTCCTCGGACAGGCCGAAGCTCATCGCAGTCACCTCCGAGCGGCAGCACCGAACAAGACCGTACCGAACGGTAACATCACGGGAGCCGGCGTGCGCGACCGGATCTTGCGGGGTCAATAGACTCCGCAGGAATCCGAGGAGGCCGTGGTTTGCGCAAGGTACTGATCGCCAACCGTGGAGAGATCGCCGTCCGGGTTGCCCGCGCTTGTCGGGACGCCGGGCTGGGCAGCGTCGCGGTCTACGCCGAGCCCGACCGCGATGCCCTGCACGTCCGCGTCGCCGACGAGGCCTTCGCCCTCGGTGGCTCGACCCCGGGCGAGAGCTACCTGGTCATCGACAAGATCATCGAGGTGGCCCGGAAGTCCGGTGCCGACGGAGTTCACCCCGGCTACGGCTTCCTCGCCGAGAACGCAGACTTCGCCCAAGCGGTCATCGACGCCGGGCTGACCTGGATCGGCCCGCCCCCGTCGGCGATCGTCTCGCTCGGCGACAAGGTCGCCGCCCGGCACATCGCGCACAAGGCCGGTGCCCCACTGGTGCCGGGCACGGCCGACCCGGTGTCCGGCGCCGAGGAGGTCGTGGCCTTCGCGGAGAAGCACGGGCTGCCGATCGCCATCAAGGCCGCGTTCGGCGGCGGCGGACGTGGCCTGAAGGTGGCCCGGACCCTTCAGGAGATCCCCGAGCTGTACGAGTCGGCGGTCCGCGAGGCGGTGTCGGCGTTCGGCCGCGGCGAGTGCTTCGTCGAGCGCTATCTGGACCACCCGCGCCACGTCGAGACCCAGTGCCTGGCCGACTCGCACGGCAACGTCGTGGTCGTCTCGACCCGCGACTGCTCGCTGCAGCGGCGCCACCAGAAGCTGGTCGAGGAGGCGCCCGCGCCGTTCCTGACGCAGGATCAGCTCGACGAGCTCTACCGCGCCTCGAAGGCGATCCTGCGCGAGGCCGGCTATGTCGGCGCCGGGACCTGCGAGTTCCTCGTCGGGCAGGACGGGACGATCTCGTTCCTCGAGGTGAACACCCGGCTGCAGGTCGAGCACCCGGTCAGCGAGGAGGTCACCGGCCTGGACCTCGTCCGGGAGATGTTCCGCATCGCCGACGGCGCCGAGCTCGGCTACGACGACCCGGAGATCCGTGGCCACTCGATCGAGTTCCGGATCAACGCCGAGGACGGCGGCCGCAACTTCCTGCCCGCACCGGGCACGTTGACCGCCTGGAAGCCGCCGAGCGGCCCGGGCGTGCGGCTGGACTCCGGCTACGAGGTCGGTGAGACCGTGCCGGGGATGTTCGACTCGCTGATCGCCAAGCTCATCGTCACCGGGGCGACCCGGGAGCAGGCGCTGGAGCGTTCGCGGCGGGCATTGGCCGAGTTCGTCGTCGACGGCATGCCGACGGTGATCCCGTTCCATGCCTCAGTGGTCTCCGACGCGGCGTTCGCCCCCACCGACGGTTCGGCGTTCAAGGTGCACACTCGCTGGATCGAGACCGAGTACGACAACCAGTTGACGCCCTGGGCCGGGGCCGCGGGCGAGCCGGCCGAGCCGGCAGAGCGCGAGGCCATCACTGTCGAGGTCGGCGGGCGGCGTCTCGAGGTCGTCCTGCCCGCCGGGTTCGCCGCCGCGGGGCCGGCTTCGGCCGGTCCGACGAAGAAGGCTCGCAAGGTCGGCGGCGGCAAGGCCGCGGCCGCCACCGGCGACTCGCTGACCTCCCCGATGCAGGGCACGATCGTGAAGGTCGCCGTTGCCGACGGCGCAACCGTCGCGGCCGGCGATCTGATCGTGGTGCTCGAGGCCATGAAGATGGAGCAGCCGCTGGCGGCTCACAAGGCCGGGACGGTAACCGGCCTGCAGGCCGAGGTCGGCGCCACCGTCACCAGCGGAAGCGTGATCTGCGAGATCAAGGACTAGTTACAGCGCTGCGATCATCGATGATCGTAGTGCGCTCTCTCATACGCGCAGCGTTGTTCTCTCATACGCGGGGCGTCAGCGCCAGGGGCGCGGCCGCGCGACGGCGGCCTGCATCTCGCGGCGGGCCACGCCGGCCATGGCGCGGGCGCGCTGGTCGCCGAAGCCGTCGTACTCGGCGAGGTCGCTCATGCACGAGACGTTCCGGCCGAGCAGCCGGTCGATCCAGCGGCGCTGCGGCGCGCACTCGCGCTCGGCCCGGGTCCAACTGCGGCCCCCGGCCTCGACCGGCATCCGGAACGTCGACAGCAACGACATTAGTTCCGCCCCCTACGCGATAGCCGAAATGCTCTCCCCCGTGCGACGGGAGGGATCAGCAGGAGGTTGCGGCCGGCGGCGGAAATGGTCCCTTCGACCGGCCGGGCCGGCCGAAGGGACTACCCGCAAAGGCGAAAAACCGGGCGGGTCCGGGCCGGGTCAGCCGGCGGTCGGAACCTGGACGGCGAGCAGTTGGCCGTCGCCGAGGTGGAGCAGCCCACGGCCCGGTTCGATCGGATTGCCCACCAACGCCCGGGGCAGGCGCAGCCCGATCATCTCGGCATCCGTGACGTTCTGCGGCGACAGCAGCAGACCACGCCGGGCCTTGCGCGCCTCGACCTGCCAACCGGCGAAGCCCGCGCCGACCGACTCCGGGTCGCCGGCCAGCACCAGCCCGACGAGGCCCCGTTGCCGCCGCAGCACGGCGATCAGCTCGTCAGCCGCCGCGCAGTCGCGCAGCAGTTCGGCGTCGTCGATCAGGACGGCCACCGGGGCGTCGGCGAGCAGCGCCTTGGCCAGCGTCTCGACGGGCAGGTCCGTGCCGTCGACGAACTCGACGACGCCCTCCGCGGCCGCGATCCGCTGCAACGGGGAGGGCTGCGGAGCCACCAGCAGCACCCGCGTGCCCGCCGCCAGGTAGGAGGCCGCGAGGCTGCACAACGCCGTGCTGCGCCCCGACCGCGGCGGCCCGCCGATCAGGAACGCCGGGGTGCCGACGCCGAGGTCCGGCCCGCACGCCGTCAACCTGTCGCCACCGACGCCGACCATGCCCCACAGTGGCCCGACGCCCTCGGGCCGCAGCCGCCAGGCCGCGTCGAAGGTGATGTGCGTCGGGAGGACGTCGACCCCGAACGGCTGTTGGGCCGGCAGGCCGGACCCGTCCCGCTCTCGCGCCGCGTCTGCGATCCTCTCCAGCGCCGCCACCTGGGCTGCGCCGGTCGGATCGGCGTCCAGCAGGGCGATCTGGAGAACGGCCCCGCCCGGGGCCCGGTAACCGCGGCCGTCGACCAGCTTGGCCGGCACGCTTCGGGGGTTGACGCCGATCATCCCGAAGTCGCCCTTGTCGGCCAGGCGCAGCGCGATCTTGTGCTCGGTGAGGCTGCCCATCCGACCGCCGAGCAGCGTCTGGTCGCCGGTGATGATCAGGTGGACGCCGACCCCGGCGCCCTCGCGGGCCAAGCGCATGACCAGGTCGACGAGCGCGCCGCCGTCGCGGTCCGCGAACGCCGCGAGGAACCCTTCCCAGCGGTCCAGCAACAGGATCAGATGCGGGAGCCGCGACTCGGCAGGCACGGCGGCACGCTGCTCGGCGATGTCGGTGAAACTGCCTTCGCCGAGCGCGGTCATCCGGTCGCGGGTCACCGCGGCCAGCTTGGCGAGCAACCGTTCGACCCGCTCGGTCTCACCCGCCCGCACGACGGCCCCGCAGTGCGGCAGCTTGGTCAGCGGCAGCAGCGCGCCGTTGCCGCAGTCCAGCCCGAACAGGTGGACATCGGCACTGGAGTTCTCCCGCGCGATCGAACCGGCGATGGTCCGCAGCGTCTGCGACCGGCCGCTGCGGGGCGAGCCGGCGATGAACAGGTGCCCGAACTTCGCCAGGTCCACCGACTCGACGTCCCGCGCCTGGGTCGCCGGCAGGTCGGCCAGCGCGAACGGGGCCGGGCGCAGGGTGCCCGCCGAGTCCATGAGCGACTGCGACGAGCGAGGAACGAGCGAGGAGCTCAAGCGAACATCGGGCACCGTGGTGCCAACCGGGCGAGGCAGGTCGGCCAACGGGATCGTGGCCGGCAGCGGCGGCAACCACGGGCTGGGTTGAACGGCCAGTCCGAGTTCGGCATTCGCCGCCCGGATCGCCTCGACGAGCACGGAAAGGTCGGTGACCGAGGTGTTGGCCGTGGTCCCTGCCACGGCAGGGCGGCTGGGCGGCGGCTGCCCGATCGCGTCGACGCCCAGGGCCACCACGTACGGCGCGACGGACGCGCCCGCGGTTGCCACCACGCCGAGCCTGCGCCCGCCGACCCGCGCGGCCTGGAAGGGCAGCAGCGCGGCGTGGCCCAGTCGCACGTAGGCCCGACCCGGTGTCGACTTCGCGATCCGGGCGGCGTCCGGGGCGTCGATGATGTCCGAGCTCTCCCCGGCGTCGGTGACCCGCAGCGCGATCCGCAGGTCGGTGTTCGCGCGGATCTCGGCGGACACCACACCGGACGGCCGCTGGGTGGCCAGGATCAGGTGAATCCCCAGCGAGCGACCGCGCTGCGCGATGCTGACCAGACCGGTCACGAACTCGGGCAGTTCCCGCACCAGCGAGGCGAACTCGTCGATGACGATGAGCAGTCGGGGCACGGCCTGCAAGGGCTCGCCACTGCGCCGGGCGTCGTCGTAGGACTCGAGGTTCGGGACACCGGCCGCGGCGAGCAGGTGCTCGCGTCGTTTCAACTCGGCACCCAGCGAGTCCAGCGCTCGGGTGACCAGGCTCTCGTCGAGGTCGGTGACCATGCCGACGGTGTGCGGGAGTTTGGCGCACTCGGCGAACGCGCTGCCGCCCTTGTAGTCGACCAGCACGAAGTTCATGGCGTCGGGCCGGTTCGCGACGGCCAGCGAGGCGATGATCGTCTGCAGCAACTCGGACTTGCCGGAGCCGGTGGTCCCGGCGATCAGCCCGTGCGGGCCGTCGCGGCGGATGTCGATGAGGAACTCACCGTCCAGCGAGACCCCGACGATCGCCCGGGTGGACGCACCGGCGGACCGCCAGGCGGCCGCGATGGCCTCACCATCGGGTGGTTCCAGGCCCAGGACGTCGAGCAGGCGAGCGGAGTCCGGCAGTGCCGAGTCCTCATCACGGGAGACGTCGCGGATCGGCGCCAGGGCTCGGGCGAGGTTCTCACACCACTCGGTGCTGACCAGGTCCGGCAGAACTGATTCGACGGTGGGCAGGCCTGTCTGACGCAGCGTCAGCAGGCCGTGGTCGTCGAGGGTCGCCACGGCCCGGCACTCCTCAGGCAGCAGTCGCGCCTCGGTCTCCAGGCAGACCAACCGGATACCGACCGCAGGGCCGTCGGCCAGCAGTTGGGCGACCCCGGGCAGCGCCCGCAGTCGACGCGACCCGTCGAGCACGACGAGGATGTCCGGCACGTCGAGGCGGGCGCCCTGGCCGGCCTGCCGCAACGCGGCCTGACGTGCCGTCAGTTGTGCTTGCAGCTCGGCGATCCGGCGGCCGACGGTCTCGGCCGAGGTGCCCAGCAGAGCGACCGCGTCCTGGCCCTCGCGCGGCCGGGCATGCGGCAGCCACCGGACCCAACTCCAACTGGAGGCACCGGCCGGGTCGGTCAGCACACAGACGCTGAGGTCGGTCGGGCTGGTCAGGACGGTGCTCTGCGCGACGACCCAGGCGGCGGCGGCCCGGACCTGCGCGGTGCGCCCGGCCAGGCCGAGCACTCCGTGCTTGCTCAGTTCGACGGTCACCGGGACGTGGGCCAGCATCAGGGGTTCACCGCGGCGGTGCTCCTCGACCTGCGGATCGGTCAGCACCACCGTGCTGGGCAGCGTTCCGGTGCCCAGTCGCACCCGGCCGTTGTCGACGTCGCTGCGGCGGCGCTCCCAGAGGCGCTGCCGCGGGCCGCTCGCGATCAGCCGGACCTCAGCCGGATCCGGACAGGCCGAACGCCACGCGGCCTGCTCGGCGGTCAGGGCGTCCTGCGCGTCGGAGTCGATGGCCGCGCGGCGCGCCCGGTACTCGTCCTGGGCCCGGGTGGCCGATTTCTTGCCCTGCTTGCGGTCGTTGTAGTGGTTGGCCAGCAGCGAGATCGGGCTCAGCAACGCGAGAGCCAACAGCGAGGTGTTGTGGGTGATCGCGGCCAGCGCCAGCGCGCCGACCAATGGCACGATCGCCATCACCCAGGGCAGCGGGCGCTTGTCCGAGACCGCCGGCGGGCTGGGCAATGTGAACCGGGTCGGGTGCTCGGGAAGGGTCAGCCGCGGCGGTCGTGTGTAGTCGAATCCCGCGCCGTCCTCGGAGGGCTGCAGGGCGGCGTCGGGGAAATCCGTCGGCGCGACCTCGAGCAGGGAACCACCGATCCGCACCAGGTGGGCGTTCGGCCAGGGCGTCGTGCCGCTGATGGGCTCGCCCTCGATCGTGGCCGCCGCGCCGGCGGCGGGCGTGACAATGGTCGAGCCGTCGGGGCTCACCCGGACCAGCAACGCCGCGGCCGCGGCGTCGTCGAGGTGGACCCGGTCGTCGGCACCGGAGCCGATGCTGAACTCCCCGGGACCGAACCGGTGGATCACGCCGGCCGCGCTGCCGCCGACGACGCGGATCTCCACGACGCCCTGGCCGAGCGAGCCGGCCGGCATCGGTTCGCCGAGGCCGAGCGCGACACCGTCACGGATCGGTGAGGAGTCCAGCGGCAGGCCCGGCTCGAGTTCGAACCCGTCGAGGAACAACGCCGCGTCGGCCGAGACCCCGAGCGCACGGGCCACTTGGTCGCGGAAGGCCGCGACCGGCGCCGCCGGATCGGCGTCGACGAACAGGTCGGTACCGGCCCGGCCCGGGCGGTTCACGCTTAGGCGCAATTGCACGCTGACTCCGTGAGGTGATGCGTTCGATTGCGCGGATGATCGGGGACGAACGAAGAATCTCCCTCCCGTACCGGCCAAGGCAACCCCGCGGCCGACAGCCGTCGGTCGACGACGCGCTCGCGGACCTTGTGGACGGCCCGCCCGGTGCGATCATGGGCACGTCGACCGAGGAATCCCCGCCCCGACCCGAGGTGATCCGCATGGCGAACGTGAACGTCACTTACCAGGAGATGCACGCCGCCGCCCAGCGCCTGACCTCCGGCCAGGCGGAGATCACCGACAAACTCAACGAGCTCCAGAAGCTGGTGAACGGGCTGGTGAACGGCGGCTACGTCACCGACTCGTCGAGCAAGAATTTCGAAGCGGCGTTCCAGGAGTTCAACCGGGGCGCCCAGGGCGTGATCGGCGGGCTGCACCAGATGTCGAGCTACCTGACGAAGGCCGCGACCACCTTCCAGAACGCCGACCAGGAACTGGCGAACTCGCTGCACAAGCACTAGGAGCCCATGGCGAGGTCTCGAGCCCGGAAAGGTCGAATCTGCGGCGTCGAAATCGCGCCGGTCAGCGACGATCCGGTCCATTTGCTTCTTGGTCTCGATACGCCTGAGCCCACTCCGCCTTCGGGAGCGCCCGAAGCGACATCGGCAGGGTCTTCGTACTGTGGAATTTGAGTTCGGAAATCCCAGGGCCTTCACCGAAGAGGAACCAGTGGTGAGGTGCGCGCGTGTCGCACTTCGGGTTGTCGTACACGCCAACCGGATTGTCGTCACCACCGAGCGCCACGGTGTTGCCCGTGGCGACCCTTTTCTTCAGCGGCTTAGAAAAATTCGCAAGCGACCGCACCTTGAACTCGATGCACTTCGTCGACGTGACGAATATTTCCTTGCCGTCGAAGTTCGTAGTCGAGTACGCACAGATGCGGCCCAGCGGGCACGAGGCGAACGAATCGCCGGTCAGTTCGACATGCATCGGGTGAACTACTGATACACCGGTGAGCAGGAACGAGCACAGGGCCGAATGAAGAGCCTGCATTACGATCTTCCCTTCTCCACGGGGTCCGGCCGAGTCGTGTGCAGAACTTCTACTTTAATTTGGATGCGTCTTCGGCGCTGTGCTAGGCGCTGGCTTAGCTGGGGGCGGAGCCACCGTTTTGGGGGCGGGCTTCGGGGGAGTCGCAGGCGCGGCAGGCTTCGCTGGAGCGGTTGCCTTGGCTGGAGTGTTCGCAGGGACTACGCCTTGCTGGGAACCACGCGCAATCGCCGCCTGCGCCGCTTGGACTTGTTTGGGATCCGGACAGGCCCGCCCGGAGATTCTTGGAGTCGGAGGCCCTGCGTCCGTCTGCACTCGGACACACGATGCGACCGAAAAGACGCTGTTGAAGTAATAGACGCCCTCGTAGGTGGGACCGTTGCGCGGTGGCGTAACCGCCGATCTCGGACCGTATTCCTTATCTGTCTGACGGTCAGTATTTGGGTCGTAAAGGAAGATGTGCCACCCCCGCACCGCCGGAGGCACGATCGACATCTCCCAAACTACCTTGAGCTGCCAGTAGCCGTTGTCGTGAGATGGCTCAGCTTTGACATCAAAGGCCTCGATCTGTTGAGGATCGAACGCTGCGGCATTCGATGAGGTGTCAGCTACCTTCGGGACCACAGGAGCAGCGACAACTGCCGGAGGCACCGCGGCAGCGGGCTTCTGCGGCTTGGCCGCGGGCTTCGCAACAGGCTTCGACAAGGCGGCCGCCTGTTTCGGGGCGGCGCTCGTGGGAGCTGCAGACACGGCTACAGGGGGCGCTGAGGCGGCCGTCATCACAGCCTTGCCGCCTCCGCCGCCGCTGTTACCCACCGCGACCGCGGTCGCGCCGCCGAGGAAGACCGCGCCGATCGCGGCGGCGGCGACCAGCACGCGGTTACGGCCGGAGGCAACGGCGGCCGTCGCCGCCGCGGCAACCACCGGAAGTTTTGGTCTCGGTTGGCTGACCAGGGCAAGGGGTGCAGCGGCCGCGGGCAGGGCGCCGCGAGCGACCGCCGGGACCAGCGGCCTGAGTACTTGGTCGACCTCGACCAGCGAGGGCCGGTCGGCGGGGTTGGGCGCCATCATCCGGTCGATCAGGCCCGCCATGGCGGCAGGAACTCCCGGAAGGGCGGCTGCGGATGCCCCAGAGTTCGGAGCGGGCACGGCGCCCGCCAGCGCCGCGTACAGCACCGCTCCGAGTGAAAAAACATCCGCCGACGGCGCCGGGCGCTCCCAGCCGCGGAGCTCGCGCGGCGCGAAGGCCGGATCCGGGCTGACCGGGTCGCCCGGCTTGGCCCGCGCAACGGCCCGGGCCACCCCGACGCCGGACAACAACCAGTCCCCGTCAGCGCCCAGCAGCACATTGGCGGGCCGTACATCGCCGTGGAGGACGCCACGGCTATGCGCGAAGGCGAGCGCGGCGGCGAGACGGGCGCCACCTGCCGCGACGACCTCCGGGGCCAACGCCTCGTCGGAACGCTCGGCCAGCGAACCGCCCGGAACATGGATCCGTTCGACACAGACGCCCAACGCGGGATCGCTCCACGGTCGGATGCCTACCGAACACGGGTGCTCGGCGGCGGCAGCGGCCGCAGACAACTCAGTAAACAGATCGGACGACGGGTCACCTTCGACGCCGGTCACCCGTACGACGACCTCGCGCCCATCCGGCGCGCGGCACACCGTTTCGTCCCCCGACGGCCCGGCGCCGACCGTCGTGGTGTACCGGTAGCCCTCAGGCAGGGCCCGCGTGCCAGGGCCATCCATCCGTGCGACTCCTTCGGGTTGGCCAAACGGCAGACCGATCATCGAGACCACGGGGCCGAAAGTCGAGTGGCCGAATCAGCGACGTTCAGGTCGAAGCCCTCGACCTAGGGTGCGCACGCCTATCTTGCGAAGATCTGGACGGCGACGATCGGCTTGCCGAGGAACTCTGAGTTCCTGGTACCGGACCGCACGATCAGACCACCGTCGGAGGAACAGTCAGGCACGGCAAAGACAGTGAGGTCCTCGTTCGGCACACCAACATCACCATTCCGGCAGCGGCCGCTCCGACAGCAAACCGTCGGCCCGTACCAGAGCAGTTCATACAGCCTCCTCGGGTCGAGGACCCCGGACGGAGAAACCTTCGGCCGGACACTACGAGCCAACCGAAAGGTTGGTCAATGCGTCACCGGCGGGGCCAGGCCGGCCCCGCGCCGCGGGTCTCAGTCCGGCGGCAGGCGCAGCAGGCGGGCGGCTTCGGCCACCGAGCCTGACATTGACGGGTAGACCGTGAAGGCGTGGGCGATCTGATCCACCGTCAGGCCCGCGTCGACCGCGAGCGAGATCGGGAAGATCAGCTCGCTGGCCCGGGGCGCGACGACCACGCCGCCGATCACGATCCCCGTGCCGGGGCGGCAGAAGAGCTTCACGAAACCGTCGCGGACGCCCTGCATCTTGGCCCGCGCGTTGGTGGACAACGGCAGCATCACGGTCCGGCCGCCGATCTCACCGCGCTCGACCTCGGACTGGGTCCAGCCCACGGTCGCGATCTCCGGCTCGGTGAACACGTTCGCCGAGACGGTGCGCAGGTCCAACGGGCGGACGGCGTCGCCGAGGGCGTGCTGCATGGCGATCCGGCCCTGCTGCGCCGCGACGGAGGCCAACATCAGCACCCCGGTGCAGTCCCCGGCCGCGTAGACCCCGCGGGCGGAGGTCCGCGACACCCGGTCGACCTCCACGAACCCGCCGGTCCCGAGCCGCACGCCCGCGCGGTCCAGGCTGAGGTCGGCGGTGTTCGGGATCGATCCGACGGCCATCAGGCAGTGGCTGCCGGTCACCACGGAGCCGTCGGTGAGCTCGACGCGCACCCCGTCGCCGGTCCGGCTCACCCGGGCCGCCCGGGAGCGGCTCATCACCTTCATGCCCCGCCGGGTGAACGCGGTCTCGAGCACCTCGGCGGCGTCCGGGTCCTCGCCCGGGAGCACCCGGTCGCGGGAGGACACCAGCGTCACCGCGGACCCCAGCCGTTGATAGGCGTCGGCGAACTCGGCGCCGGTCACGCCGGAACCGACCACCACCAGGTGCTCGGGAATGTCGGTGAGCGTGTACACCTGAGTCCACGTCAGAATCCGTTCGCCGTCCGGCTCGGCCTCCGGCAGCACCCGCGGGTGCGCGCCGGTGGCGATCAGGACGGCGTCGGCGTCGATGAGCTCAGCGCCGTCGGCGGACTGCGCGACCACCGTCTGCGGGCCGGCGAACCGGCCCAGGCCACGGATCACCCGCACGCCGGCGGCAGCCAGGCGGGCCTCGATGTCGGTCGACTGCGCGGCGGCCAGCAAGAGCACCCGGGTGTTGACCTCGGTCAGGTCGACCCGCGGTTGCGCGCCCGCCTCCGGCAGCAGCACCCCGAGGCGCCCGGACTCGGCGGCGGCGTTGGCCACCTCCGCGGTGGCGATCAGAGTCTTGGACGGGACACAGTCGGTGAGTACCGCCGAGCCGCCCAGCCCGTCCCGGTCGACGACTGTGACCTCGGCACCGAGACTCGCCGCGACCAGGGCCGCCTCGTAACCGCCCGGTCCGCCACCGATCACAACCATGCGTGCCACGCGGCCATTGTCCCCGACGCCGACGAGCGCGCGGAACACGGGCGATTGCCTCTCGCTCCCGAGCCGATTGAAGCCCGTTGACGAGCGAGGAACGAGCGAGGAACACGCCGCCCGACGGCGCCCGGAGGGCCTCGGCGCGCCGTAAAGTTTGCACCCATGACCCTCTACGCCGCCTACGGCGCCAACCTCGACCCGGCTCTCATGGGCCTGTTGGCGCCGCACTCACCGCAACGCGGCAGCGGCTGGCTGGTCGGCTGGCGGCTGACCTTCGGCGGCGAGGAGCACGGCTGGGAGGGCCCGCTGACGACGGTCGTCGAGGACCCGGCCCATCAGGTCTTCGTCGCGCTGTACGACGTCCCGTCGCAGGACGAGAACGCTCTGGACGGCTGGGAGGGCTCGGAGATCGGGATCTACTCGAAGCTGCGGGTCCGGGTCGCCACCTTGGAGGGCGACGAACTGGCCTGGATGTACGTGGTCGACGGCTACGAGGGCGGGCTGCCGTCGGTCGCACTGCTCTCGCAGATCGCCGACGCCGCCGAGAAGGCCGGTGCCCCGGACGACTACGTCTACGACCTGCGTACCAGGCCCTGCAAGTCAAGCGCCGAGCACCGCCGCGACCAATAGGCGCACACCGATCCCGATCGCCCGCTCGTCGACGTCGAACTCCGAGCGGTGCAGGTCCAGCGTTCCCTCCTCACCCGGCCGTGCCACACCGAGCCGGGCCAACGCGCCCGGGACCTGCTGCAGGTACCAGGCGAAGTCCTCACCACCCAGGCTCTGCTCGGTGCCGGCCACCGCCGCCGGCCCCAGCGCCCGCATCGCTGCCTCGCCGAGCACGCGGACAGACTCGGACTCGTTGACGCACGGCGGCACCCCGCGCACCACGTCGACGGCCGCCTGGACCTGGTAGGGCACGACCAGCGCGGTCACGATCTCGGTCACCAGGTCCGGGGCGACGGCCCAGGCCGCCGGGTGCAGGCAGCGCAGCGAGCCCTCGATCACGCCGTCGCGCGGGATCACGTTGGCCGCGCTGCCGGCCGCGACCCGTCCCCACACCAGGCTCAGCCCCGAGCGCGGGTCGACACGCCGGGACAGCGCGGCCGGGGTCTGGTTGATCACCGTTCCGAGCGCGTGGATCAGGTCGCCGGTCAGGTGCGGGCGCGCCGAGTGCCCGCCGGCGCCGCTCAGCCGGACCACCACGCGGTCCGAGGCGGCGGTGATCGGCCCGGCCAGCAAGCCGATCTGACCCACCGTCAGGCGTGGGTCGCAGTGCAGCGCCAGGATCCGGCTGACCTCCGTCAGGCCGCCCGCGCGGATGACGTCCAGCGCGCCGCCCGGCAGCACCTCCTCGGCCGGCTGGAACACCAGCCGCACCCGGCCGGTGAAGCTGCCCGCCGCGGCCAGGTCGGCCAGCACGAGTCCGGCCCCCAGCACCGTCGCGGTGTGGACGTCGTGCCCGCAGGCGTGCGCCACGCCCTCGACGGTGGACCGGTACGGGACGTCCTTGAGGTCGGGCAGCGGCAACGCGTCCAGGTCGGCCCGCAGTGCCGTCAGCGGGCCGCTGCCCAGCCCCACGTCGCACAGCAGTCCGACGCCGCCGGGCAGCACCCCCGGGTCCAGGCCCGCCTTGCGCAGCCGATCGGCCACCAGTTCGGTGGTGCGCACCTCCTGCCCCGACAGCTCCGGATGGGCGTGCAGGTCGCGGCGCACCGCGATCAGCTCGGCCTCCAGTTCACCGACCCGGGCCACGAGCTCCGCGGCCGGCGCGGTCACCGTCGGCTCGCGCGCAGCGCGCGCCAGCCGTACGGGCCGAGCACGGCCGCGATCAGCAGGTTGACGACGATCAGCCCCATGTGGGCGACGTAATAGCCGGCGGGGTGGGTGTGCGGCCCGTTGAACCACAAGTTCTTGATGAACACCGACCAGGTGAACACGTTCCAGACGGCGATTCCGATGAGGAATCGGGCCCATCCTGGGCTCAGTTGCACGAGCGCCCCTCAAGTCGCACCAGCCACTTAGCGACCACAACTTTGGAACACGGTCAAGTTGCGGCCCAGCCGCCGCAGCAGACTCTACGCTGATCACAGCATGATCGAGAACATCACCAATCCCACCCGTAACGGCTCGAAGCGGACATCGTCGCGTGGTCGACGACTGGCCCCCGCCGTTGCGGCGTTCAGTGTTTTCGCCGGTGCGGCGACCATCCCGGCGCAGGCTGTCGCGGTCGACCTCCCGACCCCGAATCCCGTCGGGTCCGTGGGACCCAGCGGGTCGGTCACCTCTCCGCCGCTGACGCTGTCACCCGGACTGCCCATCGCACCGCTGTCGCTCAACGAGCCGCCCGGCGGACCGGTCGGCGGGCCGCTGCTCAACCAGACCGGCGTGATCATCGACCAGGCCGCCGGCGGCGCGCCGGACGTCGCCGCCCCGTCCTGGGTGATCGCCGACGCCACCACGGGCAAGATCCTGGCCGCCCGCAACCCGCACGGCCGTGCCCGGCCGGCCAGCACGCAGAAAGTGCTGCTGGCACTGACGATGCTGCCGCGGCTGGACCCGAACGGCACGTACCTCGCCGACCACGACGACGAGGCGGTCGAGGGCACCCGGGTCGGGATGGTCGCGAACGAGACCTACAAGAACGACGACCTCTGGTACGCGGTGTTCCTGCGCTCCGGCAACGACGCGGCCGACGGCCTGGCCAAGGAGGGCGGCGGCGGGAACCTCGCCAACGCCGTCACTATGGAGCAGGCCGAGGCGGCGCGCCTGCAGTCCTACGACACGACCGTGGTCAACCCCAGCGGCCTGGACGCCGACGGTCAGTACTCCTCGGCCTACGACCTCGCACTGTGGGGTCGCGCCGCTATGCAGCGGGCCGACGTACGCAAGTACGCCAGCGCGATCACCTGGATGTTCCCCGGCAACACGACCAAGACCGGGACCGACAAGAGCAGCAAGCCGTTCCAGATCCACACCGAGAACCGACTGCTCGGCACGTACCCGGGCACGATGGGGCTCAAGCCGGGCTTCACGACCCTGGCCCAGAACACGCTGATCGCGGTGGCCCAGCACAACGGGGTCACGCTGATCGCGACGATCATGGACGACGGCCAGCACATGATCACGCCGGACTCGGAAGCCTTGCTCAACTGGGGTTTCGACCACGACGGGAACACCCCGCCGGTGGGGCAGCTGGTCGACCCGACCGGCCTGGCCTACGGCCAGACGCCGACCCCCGTGGCCACGGCGGCCCCGGTCGCGGGCAAGCACGACTCCAGCGGCCCGTCGATCGACCTGACCCCGGTGAAGAAGAACTGGCCCGCGGTGCTCGGCTCGTTCGCCGGTCTGGCGCTGCTGACGGCGCTGGTGAGCCTGCGGCTGCGGGCGCGACGGCGCTTCCGCCGGCACGGCGCCTTCCGCTGACGCTGCCTCAGATCAGCTCACCCGCCGCACCTGACGCGACGTCAGGCGGGTACGTGGCAGTCCATGCCGCGGCGAACAACGTCATCCGCGTCACCAGGTTGATCCAGACCAGCAACCCGACCGCGACGGAGAACGTGGCGTAGACCGGGTTGCGCACGGTGTGCCCGAGCAGCAACGTCGCGAAGATCTTCAGCACTTCGTAGCCGACCGCGGCGAGCAACGCGCCCCGCCGCAGCTCGCGCCGCGGGATGTGGGTCCCGGACATGCCCACGAACATCACCGCGAACAGCGCGGTCGAGCCAAGCACAGCGATACCCAGCGCGGCGGCACGGATCAACCACTGCACGAACTCGTTGCCCGTGAACCCGAGCCCGCCCACCACCCGGCCGGTCGCGATCGTGCCGACCGTGGACAGGCCGACCGACAGCAGCATGGCCCCGCCCAGCAGGGCGAGCACCCCGAAGTCGCGCAGCCGACGCAGCAGGAAGTTGGTGTCCTCGTGCGATCCATGTCCCCAGATCTGGCGCACCGCCTGGCGCAGGGCGTCGATCCACCCGGTCCCGGCCCAGACCAGACCGGCCACACCGATCGCCCCGGCGCCCTCGCGGGCGTCGGCGATCTGACCCACGTTCACCTGACCCGGCTGGTTGCCGACCAGCCCGGGCAGGGCCCTGGAGATCTCCGTGGTCAGATCCCCGTAGACGTGCGGGAACCATTCGACGACGAAGCCGAGCGCCGCGAACGCCAACGCGACCAGCGGGAAGAACGAGAGGAACCCGAAGTAGGTGACCGCGGCGGCCTGCTTGCCGCCTTCGGCGTCGGAGAACCGGGCCCAGGCGGTCAGTAGGTGCACCCCGATCGGCCGCTTCTCGCACATCCGGCGGCAGAACGCCTTCGCCCGACCGAGCACCACGCCGATCGCACCGAGGACGGCCTGCGCGCCGCGTAGGGCGCGCCTCCCGCCGCTGGGAGGCGGCTCGGGTGGAGTCGGGTTCCCGAGCTCGCCGGTCGAGGGCGGGTCCTGCGTCTCGTTCGCGCGCAGGAGATTGCGGCCGGGACGGCTCACGGCAGCCTCAGCGGTCGCCCCGCCCGGGAAATCCGAACTCCCGGATCGGGCGCCAGTAGCCGTCGGAACCGTGCACGTAGAGGCTGAGACCGGTCACCTCGAAGCGGGCGTCGTAGTCGGCGAGCTTCTCGAAGGCCTCGTCGAGGACGTGCTGCGGCAGGTCGTGCGCCACGGTCACGTGCGGGTGGTACGCGAACTCCAACTCACGATGCCCGAGCGGCCCGCACCGCACCTTCTCCTCCAGCAGCTCGCACCCGGCGATGCCCTCGGCGACGGTCACGAACACCACGTCGGACAGCGGCCGGAACGTCCCGGTGCCGCGCAGGTGGATGCCGAACGGCGCGGAGGCCGCCGCCGTTGCCCGCAGGTGATCCTCCACCGCGGGCATGTCCCCGTCCGGGACCGGGGTGGGCGGTAGCAACGTGACGTGAGTGGGGATCATTCGGGCGAGCGGGTCGCCGAACCGTTCCCGCCAGGACTGCAGCTCGGGGCCGTGCGGCTCGGGAATCGCGATTGCGACCCCGATCGTCTGGACCCCGGCCGTGCTCATGCCTTGGCCGCCACGAATCCGACCCGGTCGTAGACCGTGGCCAAGGTCTGCGCCGCCAGCCCGCGGGCCCGCTCGGCACCCTGCGCAAGCACGTTGTCCAGCGCCTCGACGTCGTCGAGATAACGCGAGGTCCGCTCGCGGAAGCTGGTGACGAAGTCACTGAGTGCGGCGGCGACGTCCTTCTTCAGGTCGCCGTAGCCCTTGCCCTCATAGCCGGTGACCAACTCGTCGATCGCGACGCCGGTCAGCTGCGAGGCGATCGTCAGCAGGTTCGCGACCCCGGGCTTGTTCGCCTCGTCGAACAGGATCTCCCGGCCGGAGTCGGTGACGGCCGAGCGGATCTTCTTGGCCGAGACGGCCGGTTCGTCCAGCAGGTCGATGATCCCGGCCGGCGAGGACGAGGACTTGCTCATCTTCGAGGTCGGGTCCTGCAGGTCGACGATCTTCGCGGTGGCCTTGAGGATGTAGGGCTTGGGCACCTTGAACGTCTCGCCGAAGCGGTGGTTGAAGCGCCCGGCGAGGTCGCGGGTCAGCTCCAGGTGCTGCCGTTGGTCCTCGCCGACCGGTACCTCGTCGGCCTGGTAGATCAGGATGTCGGCGGCCTGCAGGATCGGATACGTGAACAGGCCGACGCTGGCCCGGTCGGACCCGCCCTTGGCGGACTTGTCCTTGAACTGGGTCATCCGGGAGGCCTCGCCGAACCCGGTCAGGCAGTTGAGCACCCAGGACAGTTGGGTGTGCTCGGGCACGTGGCTCTGCGCGAACAGCGTGCACCGGTCCGGATCCAGACCCGCGGCCAGCAACTGCGCCGCGGAGACCCGGGTGCGTCGACGCAGCGCGGCCGGGTCGTGCTCGACCGTGATCGCGTGCAGGTCGGCGATGAAGTAGAACGCGTCATGGGTGTCCTGCAGACCGACCCACTGGCGGACCGCCCCGAGGTAGTTCCCGAGGTGGAACGAATCGGCGGTGGGCTGGATGCCGGACAGCACCCGGGGTCGTGACATGGCTGCCATTCTTGCAGTCGCCCCGATCCGCCCGCGTCGACGACGCCGTCGATGCGCGTTGGCCCGCGGGAAACATTCGGAAACTTCCGGCCGGCATCATCCGCTGCCATGACGCCCTGCACCGCAACCTGGATCCCGGGCGCGGCTCTCGCCTGCTGCCTGGTCCGGGTCTCGACGTCCGGGCCGGCGGGGACCTGATCGGCGACCGGCCAGGCGACCGGGCCGACGCAGTGTGCGAGCGGTACGCCGGTCGCGGTCTCGGCCGAACTGGTCCAGGACACCCGGATCTGGGCGACGGCGTCGCGGACCCTCATCCCGGGCTGAGGCGGCTCGACGCGGCGGCCCGCACCACAGGGGTACGGGACACCGCGTCGAACGGCTCAGGCGCCGACGCGCTTGCGCAGATTCTCGTCCACCGAGGCCAGGAACTCCTCCGTGGTCTGGTGCGGCTGGTTCGGACCCACGAGCAACGCCAGGTCCTTGGTCATCGCACCGGACTCGACGGTCGTGACGCAGGTCGCCTCGAGCGCGTCGGCGAATTCCGCCAGCGCCGGGGTGCCATCCATCCGCGCCCGGGCGGCCAGGCCGCGGGTCCAGGCGAAGATCGAGGCGATCGGGTTGGTCGAGGTCGGCTTGCCCTGCTGGTGCATCCGGTAGTGCCGAGTGACCGTGCCGTGGGCGGCCTCGGCCTCCACGCACGAGCCGTCCGGGGTCATCAGCACCGAGGTCATCAGACCGAGGCTCCCGAATCCCTGCGCGACGGTGTCGGACTGGACGTCGCCGTCGTAGTTCTTGCAGGCCCAGACGTAGCCGCCCTCCCACTTCAGCGCCGCGGCGACCATGTCGTCGATCAGGCGGTGCTCGTAGGTGATGCCGGCTTCCTTGAAGTCCTGCTCGAACTCCGCGGCGAACACCTCGGCGAAGATGTCCTTGAAACGCCCGTCGTAGCGCTTCAAGATCGTGTTCTTCGTCGACAGATAGACCGGGTAGCCCCGGTCCAGGCCGTAGCGCATCGAGGCCCGGGCGAAGTCGCGGATCGAGTCGTCCAGGTTGTACATGGCCATGGCCACGCCGCCGCCGGGGAACTCGAAAACCGTGTGCTCGATGGGCGCCGAGCCGTCCTTCGGGGTGAAGGTCAACGTCAGCGTGCCCTCGCCCGGCACCACCATGTCGGTGGCCCGATACTGGTCGCCGAAGGCGTGCCGGCCGATGATGATCGGCTTGGTCCAGCCCGGCACCAGCCGCGGAATGTTCGAGATGACGATCGGCTCACGGAAGATCACGCCGCCGAGGATGTTGCGGATCGTGCCGTTCGGCGACTTCCACATCTCCTTGAGGCCGAACTCCTCGACCCGGGCCTCGTCCGGCGTGATCGTCGCGCACTTAACACCCACGCCGTACTTCTTGATGGCGTTGGCCGAGTCGATCGTGATCTGGTCGTCGGTCGCGTCCCGGGCCTCGATGCCGAGGTCGTAGTACTTCAGGTCGATGTCCAGGTAGGGCAGGATCAGCTGTTCCTTGATGAAGGCCCAGATGATCCGCGTCATCTCGTCGCCGTCGAGCTCGACGACCGGGTTGACGACCTTGATCTTCGCCATTCTCGTTACCCCCTAGGGAATCCGGCCGTCTGCTAAAGGCCGGCCACGTCGGCCTGCTTGGCGCGCACGGCCTCGGCGGCCTCGCGCAGGGCAGTCAACTCACTGTCCGTCAGATCGCGCTCCACGACCTTCTTGATGCCGCCCGCGCCGAGCTGGGCCTCGACACCGAGGTAGACCCCGGCAATGCCGTACTCGCCGTCGACCCAGGCGCAGACCGGCATGGTCGCTCCCGAGTCCTCGGCGATGGCCTTGACCATGCGGGCCGCGGCGGCCGACGGCGCGTAGTACGCCGAGCCGGTCTTCAGCAGCGCGACGACCTCGGCACCACCGTTGCGGGTGCGGACCACCAGGTCCTCGATCTCCGCGGCCGAGAGCATGTCGGCCAGTGGCTTGCCGTTCACGGTGCAGGCGCTGGGCACCGGAACCATCGTGTCGCCGTGCGAGCCGAGGGTCAGCGTGGTGACCGCGCGGACCTCGACGCCGAGCTTCTCAGCCACGAAGTTGGTGAAGCGGGCGGTGTCGAGCATGCCCGCCTGGCCGATGACCTTGGCCTTCGGCAGGCCCGAGGCGAGCTGGGTCAGTGCGGTCATCTCGTCCAGAGGGTTGGACACGACCACGATCACCGCGTCCGGCGAGTGCTTGACGATGTTCTCCGCGACGCCGCGCACGATCTTGGCGTTGGTCTCGATCAGGTCCATGCGGCTCATGCCCGGCTTACGCGGCAGGCCGGCGGTGATCACGACAATGTCGGAGCCGGCGGTCTTCTCGTAACCGCCACCGTCGGCGGTGGTGGTGGCGCCGGTCAGCCTGGTCTCGAAACCCTCGACCGGCCGGGACTGGTTCATGTCCAGCGCCAAGCCCTCGGGCTTGCCCTCGAGGATGTCGGTGAGCACCACCTCTTCGAAGATGTCGTACTCAGCCAGCCGGAGTGCCGTGGTCGACCCGTAGAAACCGGCTCCGACGACGGTGACCTTGCCCTTGCGCGCCATTGTGGTGGGTTCCCTTCGCTGCGACGCAGATATCTCGGCATCAAGATACTTCACCGGCGGAGCCGGTCAGGAGCGGGTGCTGCCGGCACCGCTTGAACGCTCGTGCCGAGACCACTGCGACGATAGTCACGACGGGGGCGGCACCAGCAGTGCCGTGAGCAGGACTCCGAGCGCCAGGGCGAGCAGGGTGAGGATGTCCACCACCCGACCGCGCACCGCGAGCAACCCGACCACCGGTGCCGGCAGCACCGCCCGCAGCCCGGCGGCCAGGAACAGCCCACCGGCGAACATCACGGTCCCGCGGCGGAAGTGGTCGGACAGCACGACGATCAGACCAGCGCCACAGACGGTCGCGACCGCGAGCAATGGCCACTCGGCGGCCAGGCTCGAGGCTTCCCCGGCCGGACGAGGCGGCACGGCGACCGGCGGACCCGGCACCGGCGGCGTCGGGATCTCGGCTCGATTCGCGTGCCGTCCGGTCAACTCGCCGCGTCTCGCTCCGCGGCCAGCACCACGTTGTCGACGAGCATCGCCCGGGTCATCGGGCCGACGCCACCGGGCATCGGGGCGAGCCAGCCGGCGATCTCGGCAACCTTCTCCTCGACGTCGCCGACGAGCTTGCCGTCGGCGCCACGCGAGGTGCCGACGTCGAGCACGACCGCGCCGGGCGCGACCATCTCGGCCGTGATCAGCCCGCGCACGCCGGCGGCGGCCACCACGATGTCGGCCTGCCGCACGTGTGCGCCCAGGTCGCGGGTGCCGGTGTGGCACAGCGTCACCGTGGCGTTCTCGGACTTGCGGGTGAGCAGCAGGCCGAGCGGCCGACCGACGGTCACGCCTCGGCCGATCACGACGACGTCGGCGCCGGCCAGCGGGACGTCGTAGCGGCGCAGCAGTTCGACGATGCCCCGCGGGGTGCACGGCAGCGGCGCGGGCTCCCCCAGCACAAGCTTGCCGAGGTTGATCGGGTGCAGGCCGTCGGCGTCCTTGGCGGGGTCGATCAGGCCGAGCACGCGGTTGGCATCCAGCCCCTTGGGCAGCGGCAGTTGGACGATGAACCCGGTGCACCCCGGGTCGGCGTTGAGTTCGGCGACAGCCTGCTCGACGTCGGCCTGAGTGGCCGTCGCCGGCAGGTCGCGGCGGATGCTGGCGATGCCGATCTCGGCGCAGTCGCGGTGCTTGCCGGCCACGTAGGAATGGCTGCCGGGGTCGTCGCCGACCAGCACCGTGCCGAGGCCGGGCACCAGCCCGCGGGCGGCCAGCACGGCCACCCGCTCGGTGAGTTCCCGGCGGATCGCCGCGGCGGTCGCCTTGCCGTCGAGGATTTGTGCGCCCAAAGTCTTGCCCGTCCCGCTGGGGTGTCCGTCCGGGGCGAGTCTAGGCGCCCCACCCCCACCCGACTTCTGCTGCCCGTCCCACCTATCGCAGCGCTCGCATAGGTGGGACAGGCAGCAGAAGTGGGGCGTTGGCGGTGGGCTACTTCTTGGCGGGCGCGGTCGGCGTGGCCGGCGCGGTCGTCGGCGTGATCAGTCCGAGCTGTCCCGGCGCGTTGAACGCGACCACCATCGTCTGCACCGTCGCCCCGGAAGCGGCCTGGGCGCCGGTGACTGTGATCAGCAGCGGCTTGTACGGGTCGACCTGACCGTTCAGGAAATTGGTCGTGTCCGTCACGGCGGCGCTGCCCGCCGCCAATGCCTTGCCGTCCAGGCCGATGATCTCGACCGCTCGGGCCGGGGCGCCGGCGGCGGTGCTCGCGGCGTCGTTCGGGAAGGCGGCGATCGTCACGGTGTGCCGCGCGGCGATCCCGTCCAACGCGATCAGCACGCGCGAGTCGACGGCACCGTCGGTCAGTTGCTGCTTGGCTGTCGCGGAGAGTGTGAACCGCTTGCTGTTCACGATCTCCTTGCCGGCGGCCACCAGCTCCTCGTGCTCGGTCTGGACGCCGGCGGCGACCGCCGACGGCGTGCCGTTGAGGACCTGCCGGATCTCGACCGTGGTCCCGTCCTCGTCGAACGTGGCCATCGGGCGTGAGCTGTCGTAGGCGGCCTGCAGCGCAGTGGGCAACGCGGCTCGGGCACTCGAGCTGTCCGGGCCCGCCGCGACCAGGACGTTGCAGCAGTGCCAGTCGGGAACGTTGGTCGCGGTGCTGTAGCTGAAGACCCGGGTCAGGTCGAAGTGCGCCTTGCCGAGCGCCTGGTCGATCGTGGCCGGGGCGAGCACCGAGGCCTTCGTGCCGAGGTTGTTGGTCAGCCAGTTCACGGCGTCGTTGTCGGCCGTCGGTACCGCGGCGGCGCTCGGAGCGCTCCCCTTCACGGCTCCGTAGCCGAACACCGCGATGCCGATCGCCCCGATCGCCATCGCACCGATCCCCGCACGGGAGATCGCGGTGCGGCCCGGCCGCAGGCGGGTCAGCGCCGTGGCCTTGCCCAGCACGGATTTCGCGGGCGCCGGGGCAGCGGTCGGCTGCGGCGCGCCTTGGCCGACGGGCGCCGCCTCGCGGGCCGGGCGGCTCCTACCCGGCGCGGGCTTGGCCCGACGCGAGGCGCGCTGCTCGGTCTCGGCCTTGCGGGCGGCGTGGGTCGTCCCGGGCTCGGCCTTGGCCGACTCCGCCTTGGCCTTGGCCTTGGCAGCAGCCCGGGCCGCCGCCGCCTCGACGTCGGGCTCGGCCTTGGCCGACTCCGCCTTGGCCTTGGCCTTGGCAGCAGCCCGGGCCGCCGCCGCGCGGGCGAGGTCGGCCTTGCCCACGCTCGTCCGGGCCGCATCGGCGGCAACCGAGGCCATGCGGGACAGGCCCGCCCGCGACTTCGGTGCAGGTTGGGCCGGCTCCTCGTCGACCGGATCCGCGGCCGGTGCCGCGGTTGCGGGGCGCGAGCGGTGGATCGGGACGGTCACGCTGCGGATCATCGGCAGCGGAGCGGGTGGCAGCTCGGCCTCGGCGGCGATCACCGCGGAGATGTCGAGGTCGTCTAGCAGGTCCGCGTCGTCGAAGGCAGCGTCGTCGAAGGCAGCGTCGTCGAGCAGGTCCTCCTCGAGCAGACCCTCGGGCGCCTCAGATCCGGATTCGGTCCTCGGTCGGGGCTCGACGTCGGCCGGTGGGTCGAAAGGGGGCCGCTCCGCGAGCGCTCCCGCGAGACCCTCAGCCTCGGACAGCATCGCCGCCAGCGACTGGTCCTCGAGTTCGTCGACCCGGGCATGGCGACGGGCCCGAGGCAGCGCGGGTGCCGCGGCGGACTCGACCGCGGGCGCGGGAGCCGGCGCGGGCACCTCAGCGGACGCGGCCGGCGCTGGGGCCGACTTGCGCATCCACGGCGGCAGCGCCGCCACCGGAGCAGTCTCCGACCGGTCCGCGTCCGGACCGAAGTCGAACAGCCCCGGGTCCACGTCCGGGTCCGGAGATCCTCCGGACGGATTCGCCCGCCCCGTTGTGCCCATGCCCTGCTCCCCCTGACGAGCCTTCTTCCCCGGGATTCAGTACAAGGAGGACGGCTCGGTTGAACAAGGCCTTCAGGGCGAAGCCGGCCGAACGGCCGATGGGCGTGTCGTACCGTGCGCCCCTATCTGTCCCTTATGGGACCGCAGATTTTGCCCAACCAGAGGGGCTCAGTGTGCGAAGTGTCGGGTGCCGGTCAGGTACATGGTCACGCCGGCCGCGGCCGCGGCGGCGATCACCTCGGAGTCGCGGACCGAGCCGCCGGGCTGAACCACCGCGGCGACGCCGGCGGACAGCAACACCTCCAGACCGTCCGGGAACGGGAAGAACGCGTCCGAGGCGGCCACCGCGCCGACGGACCGCTGGCCGGCCCGCGACACGGCCAGTCGCGCCGAGTCGACCCGGTTGACCTGACCCATGCCGACCCCGACGGTCGCGGTGTCCTTGGCCAGCAGGATCGCGTTCGACTTCACCGCGCGCACGGCCCGCCAGGCGAACACCAGATCGGCCAGCACCTCGGGGCTCGCCGGGGCCCCCGTGGCCAGCGTCCAACCTGACGGGTCGTCACCTGGGGCGTCGATCCGGTCGACCGACTGGACCAGGACCCCGCCGGAGATCGCCCGGAACTCGATCGGGTCGGCGTTGCGCAGCGGGGCGCACTTCAACAACCGCAGGTTCTTCTTGCCCCGCAACAGTTCCAGCGCGTCGGCGTCGAACTCCGGAGCGCAGACGACCTCGGTGAACACCTCGGCGACCTGCTCGGCCATCGCGAGCGTCACGGGGCCGTTGGTCGCGATCACGCCGCCGAACGCCGATACCGGGTCGCACTCGTGCGCCTTGCGGTGCGCCTGGGCGATGTCGCCGGCGGTGGCGATCCCGCACGGGTTCGCGTGCTTGATGATCGCCACGCACGGCGCCGTGAAGTCGTAGGCGGCCCGCCGCGCGGCGTCGGTGTCGACGTAGTTGTTGTACGACATCTCCTTGCCGTGCAGCTGTTCCGCGCCGGCCAGACCGTCGCGCGAGTGCTGGTACAGCGCGGCCGACTGGTGCGGGTTCTCCCCGTAGCGCAGCACCGCCGCGCGGGTCCAGGTCGCGCCGGTCCAGGAGGGCCACTGCGAGGCCGGGTCCTCGGGGAACTGCGAACCCATCCAGGACGCGACGGCGACGTCATAGTCCGCGGTGTGCGCGAACGCGGCGGCCGCCAGCCGTCGGCGGGAGTCCAGGGTGAAGCCGCCGGACCGCACCGCGTCGAGCACCTCGCCGTAGCGCGCCGGGTCGACGACCACGGCCACCGACGGGTGGTTCTTCGCCGCCGCGCGGACCATCGAGGGCCCACCGATGTCGATCTGCTCGACGCACTCGTCCCGGCCGGCGCCCGAGGCGACCGTGGCCCGGAAGGGGTAGAGGTTCACCACGACCAGTTCGAACGGCTCGACCCCGAGGTCGGCGAGTTGGGCGGCGTGGTCGTCCTTGCGCAGGTCGGCCAGGATCCCGGCGTGCACCCGCGGGTGCAGCGTCTTCACCCGGCCCTCCAGACACTCCGGGAACCCGGTCAGCTCCTCGACCGGCGTGACCGGAACCCCGGCGGACGCGATCGTCGCGGCCGTCGAACCGGTGGACACGATCGCCACCCCGGCCGCGTGCAGCCCCTGCGCCAGCTCGACCAAGCCGGTCTTGTCATAGACGCTGATCAGCGCCCGACGCACCGCACGACGACCTTCGTCCACCAGTTCCTCCGTCACTTCTCCTCCGTCGCGCCCAGGCGCACCGTGCGCCCGTCGACGGTCCAGCCCTCGCGGGCCATGCGGCCCACCACGTCCACCAGCAGTTGCCGCTCGACGACCTTGATCCGCTCGTGCAGTTCCGACTCGTCGTCGGCGGCCAGGACCGGCACCGCCGCCTGGGCCAGGATCGGCCCGGTGTCCACACCGGCATCGACGAGGTGCACGGTCGCGCCGCTCACCCGCACCCCGTAGGCCAGGGCGTCGCGTACACCGTGCGCGCCCGGGAACGCGGGCAGCAGCGCCGGGTGGGTGTTCACGCAGCGGCCGGTCCACTCGTCGAGGAACGCCGGGCCCAGGATCCGCATGAAGCCGGCGCACACCACCAGGTCGGGAGCCCGCTCCGTGACGGCCACGGCCAACGCCTTGTCCCAGTCGGCGCGCGACCCGTGATCGACCGGGCGGACCACGAACGTCTCGATCCCGACGCGCTGCGCACGACGCAGGCCCTCGATGTCGTCACGATCGGCCCCGACGGCGATGACCACGGCGCCCCACGCGGGGTCCGCCGCCGCGTCGAGCAGCGCCTGCAGATTGGTCCCGGAACCGGAGACCAGCACCAGTAACCGAACCGGATCGAGGTGCGTCAACGCTCGCTCCGCTCGGTACCGGCTTCTATTCCGTCGGGGTCAGGATATCTGTCTCCGCGGCGACCGCCGCCGCCGGTTCGATGTGGACGACGGGGATCTCCTGGGTGTCCTCGAGGTCCTCGAGATCGGTCAGGCTCGCCGACCCCTCCGGTTCTGACGGTTCGTCAGATGCGTCCGGCGACGGCTCGACGTCCGCAACTATGTCGGTCGGCTCCTCGACCGGCTCGACAACCTCGCCCTCGGGTACGGCCTCGGTGACCTCCGCCGCATCGGCGGTGGCCTCGGCAGCGATCTCCTCGGTCGCGGAACGCGCGTGCGGCAGCAGCGCGAGCGGCGGCGGCACCGGCCGCGGGGCGCCGAGGACCCGCAGCGCGGCCGTCACCGCCGCGGCGAACCCGAGTTCGGTGGCCAGCGCCAACCCGACGCGGGGACCGGACGGGCCGAGTCGGTCCAGCCGACCGCCGACCCCGCCGCCGGACAGCTGCGCCGCGCACCCGGCCAGGACGCCCGTCAGCGCGCCGGCCCCCGCCGCCACCCCGACCACCGAGAACCACCGGCGGCCGGCCCCCGGGCGCACCACCCACCCGGCACTGATGCCGGCCAGCAGCGGCACGGCGACGGTCAGGTAGGCCACCCACGGCAACGAACCGGTGCCCGGCAACGCGTGCACGAGCGGCAGGTTGGGCATCGCGCCGAGGTCGGCGCCGCCGAGGTCGAGCCGCGAGTCCGTGGCCAGCGCGACCCCTGGCCCGGCCGCGACAGCGATCGCCCAGAACGCCGCCGTCGGCAGAAAGATGAGGCTGAGCAGTGCCAGGCCGATGCCCCCGCTCCAGCCGCCGCCGGACAGCGCGAACGAGTGCGCCACCGAGTCCCGGTGCACGGCCATCGCGGCGATGACGATCACGATGCCGCCCCCGAACAGCACCAGCCCGGCGGCACCGACGGCCCGGGCCAGCATTGCGCCCCAGGGGCGGGTGCGGCGCAGCAGCGCGGCCAGCGCCCAGGTGTGCCGGGACACTCCGGCGACCGCAGCCAGCGCCCCGAACGGGACGGCCGCGGCCATTGCCGGCAGCGTCGCGACCGCCAGCCCGTGCCCGAGCGTGCAGCGCGCCGCGGCCGCGGCGGCGAACGTGAACGCGAAGGTGAACCCGAGGACGACGGCCGCCGCCTGGCCGGTCTCGTGGGCCCGCGCGTACCGGGCGGCCCAACCGGCCGAGCGCACGCAGGCCCAGACCAGCAGCCCGGTGACCGCCAGCGGGGCGAGCCGGATCGGCCCGTCGGTGGTGTGGACCGGGACGCGCAGCGCGAACAACCAGAGCGAGGCCGCGGTCCGCAGCGGCGCCGTCGCCCCGCTCGAGGTCGTCTGCGGCCCGGTCGCCCAGAGCAGGACCGTGCCGGCGCAGAGGACGGCCATGCAGACCGACGCCGCGACCACCGCCGCGATCGCTCCGGCCGTCACTTGCCAGAAACGTCCACGTGCGGGCTGCGGGGACTGGGCGGCCCGCACCAGCGAGGGCTGCGTCAGGATCGTGACCACTGGACCACTGTGGCCGCAGGCGGCTCACCAATCACGGAGCGACTCACCCCCCGGAATGCATCTTCTGACGTGTCGGGCGCCCTTACCGACCCGGGAA